>CALAGB010000158.1 GCA_937891245.1 uncultured Thermomicrobiales bacterium
CACGCTCGTGCAGGAAAACGCGAACGTCAAGGTCGCGATCGTCAACAACGGCTACCTCGGCATGGTTCGCCAGTGGCAGCAGTTGTTCCACAATCGCAACTACTCCGAAACGCCGATCAGCAGTCCCGATTTCGTGATGCTCGGCCAGGCATACAGCATCCCAAGCCGCCGGGTCATGCGGCCGGGTGAAGTCGATGCGGCAATCGACTGGGCCCAGTCGTTCGAGGGACCGGCGCTGATCGAATTTGTCGTGAATCAGGAAGAGAATGTCTATCCGATGATCCCCTCGGGCGGGTCGGTCGGCGAGATGATCGAAGAAGAGTTGGAGTGGTAACCGTGCGTGCGCATACATTAGTCGTGCTCGTCGAAGATCACCCGGGGGTCATGAACCGCATCATGAGTCTCTTCCGCCAGCGCGGGTTTAACGTCGACAGTATCGCGGTCGGACATAGCGAAATCGCCGGGATGTCGCGGATCACGCTCGGTGTGACGGGGGATGAGCGGGAGATCGAGCAGCTGACGAAACAGCTTTACAAGCTGCTCGAGGTCGTCAAGGTCGCCGATGTTTCCGGCGAAAATCTGATCCATCGCGAACTGGCATTGGTGAAGCTGGCTGCCACGGAGCGGACGCGCGGTGATATTATGCGCCTGGTGTCGGAAGTCTTTCGCGCGCGAGTGGTCGATGCCGCGCCGGACACCGTCGTGATCGAGGTCACCGGTCCGAGTGAGAAGATCGACAGCCTGATCACATTGGTTCGTCCGTATGGCATCAAGGAAATCGCGCGCACCGGTGCCGTTGCCATGGTGCGCGGCAGCGGCGCGGTGGCGACGCGCGAAGAGGCGCTGGCATAGCACGCGAGACGGGGGCGCGTCGCTTCCGCACGTGAACGAGGACAGGCGAGAGGAGCAAGCTTCGTGGCGCAGGTTTACTACGATAAGGACGCCGATCTTTCACTTCTGGATGGAAAGACGGTGGCGATCATGGGCTATGGCAGTCAGGGCCACGCCCATGCGCAGAATTTGAGAGACAGCGGCGTCAACGTCGTAATCGGTCTCTACGAGGGAAGCAAGAGCCGGGCAAAGGCCGAGGCGGACGGTTTCTCGGTCATGTCGGTGCGCGATGCCGCCAAGCAGGCGGACATCGTCATGATGCTGATGCCGGATCACACGCAGAAGAAAGTGTACGACGAGAGCGTCGCGCCGGAACTGTCAGCCGGCAAGACATTGATGTTCGCGCACGGCTTCAACATTCATTTCGACCGCGTCGTGCCGCCGGCTGACGTCGACGTCTCGATGATCGCGCCGAAGGGCCCCGGTCACATCGTGCGCGATATGTACGTCGAGAAGATCGGCGTACCGGCGCTGATGGCCGTGCATCAGGACGCGTCGGGCCAGGCGAAGGAAAAGGCGCTCGCCTATGGTCGCGCGCTCGGCGCGACGCGTGCCGGTGTGCTCGAGACGACCTTCAAGGAAGAGACCGAAACCGATCTCTTCGGCGAGCAGGCGGTGCTCTGCGGTGGTGTGACCTCGCTCATTCGCACGGCGTTCGAAACACTGGTCGATGCCGGCTATCAGCCGGAACTCGCCTATTTTGAGGTGATGCACGAACTGAAGATGATCGTCGACCTGATGTACTCGGGCGGCATGAAGTTCATGCGTTATTCGGTGAGCGATACGGCCGAGTATGGCGACTATGTCAGCGGCCCCCGCATCATCGACGAGCGTGTGCGCGAGTCGATGCACGGCGTGCTGCAGGATATCCAGAGTGGCAAGTTCGCCGATCAGTGGATGACCGAGAACGACGAGGGCCGCCCCAATTTCCCAAAGATGCGCGAAGCTGCCAATCAACATCAGATCGAGATTGTCGGCGAGCAGTTGCGCGGCATGATGCCCTGGCTCAAGGCGCGCACCGTGCCGGAAAGCAACAAGTAGGTCACCAGGTTCAACACGATCACGGAACAGGACGCTCGATATTGCGAGCGTCCTGTTTTACATGTGCCCCTCTCTTTGTCAATCTGAGCTGCAGCGAAGAGTCTCTTTTGTGTTAACCCAGCGAGTCTGTCGCGACGACACAGGAAGGTGATTCTTCGCTGCGGTTGAGAATGACTAGGTCGTCTTTGCCGATCACTCGATCAAGGCGAACGAGTTATAAGGGGAAACGTGTGCACTCCGGAGCGTGCGACGATATGGGTCGGGTCGGGGATCGGAAATGGGATAGACGAGGAACGCGCGTACGTTGAGCGACCGGTATCGCGATATTCATATGATATACTGGTGCGGTGTCAATTGGAGGGTTTGGACAGAGCCTGAGAGGGAGGCGCCGCACGTATGGCGTTGTATAAGGCGCAGAAGGAAGAGATCATTTCGAGTTTTCAGGTGCACGATGCGGATACCGGCTCTCCGGAAGTCCAAATCGCGCTGCTGACTGAGCGGATCAATGGATTAGTGGAGCACTTGCGCGAGCATTCCCACGACAACCATTCCCGCCGTGGCCTGTTGAAGCTGGTTGGGCGCAGGCGACGGCTTCTCGCTTACCTGAGCGAGAAGGACGTGGATCGCTATCGCGCAACGATTGAGCGGCTTGGTCTTCGTCGCTGATCGCTTTCTACCGCAGATCCCTCGCGTTCGAGGTTTCCTCTCCGGATGTGCCACGTCCGTAGTCCAAACGCGACCCATTTTGCTGGCCCAGGGAACCCCCTGGGCCTGTTGTTTCGTCGGATCCGGCCGGGTTTTCGACCCGTCCGATCTACAGTCGTCCTTGTTGTGTGCGTGATCGCGCGGAAGGGGTTCGGAATTGGGGCCCGGCGAAGGTTCACCGGAACCGTCGTCGAACGCCAGTCCCGAACACCTGCGGCATCACCACACGTCGCGGATCGGCACCGTGGGCACGGTCCGATTCGAGATGTTGGAGTATGTCATGCCCCCTACCATACATGAGCGCTCGATCGAAATCGGCGGGCGCGTGCTCACATTTGAGACTGGTCGAATCGCGCAACTCGCCGGTGGTGCCGTCACCGTTCGCTATGGCGACACGATGGTGCTCTCGGCCGCGACCGGTGAAAAATCGGCGCGCGAAGGCCTCGATTTCTTCCCGCTGACCGTCGAGTTCGAAGAGAAGATGTATGCCGCCGGGAAAATCCCGGGTGGCTTCATCAAGCGCGAAGGTCGTCCGACCGAGACCGCGATTCTCTCGGCCCGTCTGACCGACCGTCCCGTTCGTCCGCTCTTCCCGAAGGGCTACAAGAACGAAGTTCAGCTGGTCAACACCGTTATCTCGGCCGACCAGGAGAACCTGCCGGACGTGCTCGGCATCAACGGCGCGTCGGCGGCGCTGATGCTCTCGGACATCCCCTGGAATGGCCCAGTCGGTGCGGTGCGCATCGGCGACATTAATGGTGAACTCGTCGTCAACCCCACCAGCCATCAGTTGCTCGACAGCAAGCTCGACATGGTCGTGGCCGGCACGGCCAACGCCGTAATGATGGTCGAAGGCGAAGCGGACGAGATTTCCGAAGAGCGGATGCTCGCGGCAGTGCAGTTGGCCCACGATGAGATTCGCCGCATCGTGCAGTTGCAGAACGAACTGCGCGAACTGGCCGGCAAGGAGAAGCGCGAGTTCATCCCGCCCGCCGAAAATACCGATCTGAAAACGCAGATCAGCGAGTACGTGGGTGACAAGCTGCAGGGCGCTGTCTTTCATGCGGACAAGGAACAGCGGCTCAGCGAGACAGCGGCGCTGAAGGCCGACGTCGTCAAGCATTTCACCGAGGCGACGGTGAGCGAGTCGACGGAGGGCGTTGCTGAGGCGCCGAGCGCTAAGGAAGTCTCCAGCGTCTTCGATAGCATGGTCAAATCAATGGTTCGGAACAGCATCCTCGATCGCGGCGAGCGCCCGGATGGACGCAAGACCGATGAAATCCGCGAACTCTGGATGCAGGTCGGCTATCTGCCGCGCGCGCACGGCTCGGCTATCTTCACCCGCGGTCAGACGCAGGTGATGAGCGTGGCGACGATGGGCGCAACCTCCGAGGACCAGAAGCTTGACGGACTCGGCATCGAAGAGTCGAAGCGGTACATCCACCACTACAACTTCCCGCCGTACAGCGTCGGCGAGGTGCGCTTTATGCGCGGCCCGAGCCGCCGCGACATTGGACACGGCCATCTGGCGGAACGCGCGCTGAAAGCCGTCCTGCCCTCGCAGGAAGAGTTCCCGTACGTCATTCGCGTCGTCTCCGAAGTCGTCAGCTCGAACGGCTCGACGTCGATGGCGAGCGTATGCGGTAGCACGCTCTCGCTTATGGACGCCGGTGTTCCGATCAAGCGACCGGTAGCCGGGATCGCGATGGGTCTGGTTACCGACGCGGATTCGAGCCGCTTCACCGTCCTGACCGACATCCAGGGGATGGAAGACGCGCTCGGCGACATGGACTTCAAGGTCGCCGGTACGCGCGAAGGCGTTACCGCGATTCAGATGGACATCAAGGTTCAGGGAATCACGGCCGAGATCATGGCCCAGGCGCTGCAGCAGGCGCAAGCTGCCCGGTTCTTCATCCTCGAGAAGATGAACGACTGCATCGCCAGCCCGCGCGGCGAGATGTCCGCCTACGCACCACGCATCTACCGGATCCAGATCCAGCAGAAGCAGATCGGCGAGGTCATCGGACCAGGCGGCAAGACGATTCGCGGTATTCAGGAAGCGACCGGCGCCAAGCTCGATATCGAAGACGACGGCTCGGTCTTCATCAGTGCCGTCAACGAGGAGAGCGCGCGCAAGGCGGTCGACATGGTCGAGCGCATGACGCGCGTGCCCGAGGTCGGCGATATCTTCTTTGGTCGGGTCAAGACGATCATCCAGTCCGGCTGTTTTGTCGAGATCCTGCCGGGTAAAGACGGCTTCGTTCATATTTCCGAGCTGGAACCGCACCGGGTCAACTCGGTCGAAGATGTCGTCCAGGTCGGCCAGGAAGTGAACGTCGTCGTGACCGGCATTCGGCCCGACGGCAAGATCAACCTGTCGCGCAAGGCGTTGCTCACCGGCGAGATGCCGGAACCGGGGAGCAACAGCGGCAGCGGACCGAGCGGTGGCAGCCGTGGCCGCGACGACCGGCGCGGCGGTCCAGGTCGACGCGATCGTGGGCCACGCCCGCCGCGCCGCCGGTAGAACAGCCCGTGCGGGTCGAAGCGTCCGCTGAGACGCAGGCGCCCCGCCCGGAGGCCGACGAGCATGAGAACGGCGCCGGAGGCTCGTTGCTGCGGCGACCGCGTGACAGCCGCAAGCTGCCGGGAAGCAACGGCGACAGCGAGTAAACGTCCAAGATAAACAGTGACGAACGGGGAGCGCCAAATGCGCTCCCCGTTATCGTTTCGAGTGAATGCCAACACGTGGAATCAGATGCCGTGCCCATCGGGAGGAGCTTGCTTCCCCTCTTGTGGTGTCAGTCAATCCCGCGCGCTTCGAAGCTGTTGAGATACCAGTCGCTACACACCAGTGCGATCAGCCCGAGTGCGATGCCGAACCAGAAGGTCGCGAAGCGAATAAGCAGCGTCGCGGTCGCTGCCGTTTCGTGGCCGATCTGCGCGCTCCCAACGAAGAGTACGAGCAATCCGGTCGCGCTCAGTTCCGCCGCACCTAACCCGCCCGGCAAGAGCGAGAGTGCGCCGATCATCGTCGCCAGAGCGAGCGCCGAAGCGGCCGCGAAGAGCAAATGCCAACTCGCGGGAAACCCAAGCCCGAGCATGACGAGGAAGAACGCGATGCATTCGCTGGCCCACGAGACAACGCTGATAAGCGTCGCGAACGCCAGCGGTCGTGGGCGAAACATCCGCCACGTGCTCTCATAGAGTCGTTCGATCGCCTCCATGCGACGACCGATGAGATCGATCCGCTCGAAACGGTGGAGCAAGTTTTCCACGAGTGTTCGGCGTTGGACGATCGCCATGAACACGATGAATATGACGAGAAGCACGACCAGCAGCACCCAGCCATAGTGGATCTGGAGCAGTCCAATCGCCGCCAGAATCAAGATGGCGATGCCGTCGGTAATGCGCTCGGCGACGATCACTGGCGTGGTCGTGGTCAACGGTGTGTTGTTCACGCGCCGTACCAGGTACGGCTTGAGCATTTCACCGACTTTGCCGGGTGTGATCGCCATCGCGAGGCCGGCGAAGAAGATGACGAAGCTCGTTGTCTTGCGAATCGATCCGGCCCCGGCGATGCCGAGGTAGTAATGCCATTTTGCGAAGCGCAGCAGATAGTTGCAGAGCGACAATGCGAGGATGAGCGGCACAAGGCGCCAGTCAAAGATATGCAGAGAGTTGAGTACGCGCGAGCCATCGTTGGCGGCGATGAAGATCGCGGTGAAGAGCACGCCGAACGCGACGCCGATCAGAAAGCGCCGGCGAACGAAGTCCTCGATCCCCGAGCGTGCCTCAACCGGCGGTTCGTCGTCCGCGCTTGCGCCCGGTACCACTTGAGTCATCGGCCGAGCCGCGGATCGAGCGCATCGCGCAGGCCCTGTCCGAGCAGGTTGATCGCAAGCACAGTGACATAAATCGCGGCGCCGGGGATGAAGGCGAGCGTCCACGATTGCGCGTAGAACTTCTGTGCATCGTTGAGCATGTTGCCCCACGACGGCTCCGGCACCTGGATGCCGAGACCGAGAAAACTCAAGGTCGCCTCCACAATGATGAACGACGGGACCGTAAGCGCTGCCCAGACGATAATCAGTGGCGCTGTTTGGGGCAAGAGGTGGCGACCGACGATACGCCAATCCGACGCACCGGCAACGCGAGCCGCCTCAACCCAGTCTCGACGTCGCAAACTCAGAACCTCGGCTCGCACCAACCGCGCCAGGCTCATCCAGCTGACGCCGGCGATGACCAGCGCCAGCGAATACGGTCCAAACGTGCGGAGCGACGCGATGAAAAGGAGCAAGACGAGGACCGGTATCGCCAGGAAGACATCGGTTAAACGCATGACCGTCGCATCGAACCAGCCACCAACATAACCAGCCAGCGCGCCCAGAGTCGCACCGAGCATCAGCGCGCTCAGCGTGGCGAGCAGCGCGACGGTTATCGAGACGCGCCCGCCGTAGGCGAGTCTAGTCAATTCATCGCGACCGAGGTTATCGGCGCCCAGGATGTAGCCATGGGTGAAGGGTGGAGTGAAGCGATCGAGCAGCACTTGATCGGCGGGGCCGCGATGGGTGATGAGGTGGGAAACGAGCGGAGCGCCGAGGCAAAAGAGGAGAACGAAGAGCGCTACCGTCAGGGCGATGAGCGCAATACGGTCGCCTGCGAAACGCTTCCATGCTCGTGTGTACGGCGACGCTGCACTGGCCGCCGCGCGGATGCGGTTCTCGTTCTCCGGGACTCGGTGTGCCGCGTGAGCGACGACATGCGTTTCATCCATGACGCAGCCTCGGATCTGCGAGCTGATAGAGAATATCGGCGAGCAGGTTGGCGAGGACGGTGATCATGGCGATGATCAGGACTTCGCCCATGACAACGGTGTAATCGCGTTGCATCGTTGCGTTGACGATCAGCCGGCCGATCCCGTTCCAGGCGAAGATCGTTTCGATGACGACCGCGCCGCCGAAGAGCGCGGGGATATCGAGCGCCAACAAAGTAATCAGAGGCAACATGGCGTTGCGCAGGGCGTGTCGTCCGATAACCGTCCAGTGCGACAAACCTTTGGCGCCGGCGACGCGAATATAGTCCGCCTGGAGCACCTCAATCATCTGCGTGCGGACATAGCTCATCCAGACGGCCGTCTGGACGAAGGCGAGCGCCACCGCCGGCATCGCCAGATGCAGGAGCCGATCGCCGAATCCCCCGCCGCCATGCAGCGAATACATGCCGCCCGAAGGGAGCGCTGGTAACCCCCACTGTCGGAACTTCACCGAAAAAAGCATGATCATCATCATGCCGAGCCAGAATGTCGGGACGGCGATGCCACCGGTCGTCACGATCGTCGCGACGCGGTCGATCCACGAATTGCGTCGCGCGGCCGTGTAGATTCCGATCGGAATGGAGAAGAAAAGCGAGAGACAGAGCGCGGATCCGGTCAAGAGGAGCGTGGCCGGGAGCTTTTCCAGGATGGTTGTTGACACCGGCCGGTAGGTGATGAGCGAAAGGCCGAAATCCCCACGGGCGACATGGCTCAGCCAGTCAAGGTAGCGTTCGACGGGAGGCTTGTCGAGTCCGAGCTGCGCTTTGATACGGGCGACATCGGCGGGCCGCGCACTCGGGTTGAATTCGAGGCGCGACACTGGACTGCCCGGTGTCGCGGTCGCCAGCAGGAAGGTGACGAGCGAGATGCCGAGCAACAGCGGAATGAGCGTCAGGACGCGCCTCGCCAGGTACCGTGCCATCGCATTTCCCAACCGGAATCAGCGTCGATGACGCGAAACCGAGGCGGACTCAGGCATCGACCCACCAGAGATGCGCGTTCCAGCGATCGTCGACGGCGTTCGGAAAGAGATTGTGGACCCGCTTGTTGTAGGCGGCGATCGACTTCGGGAAATCGATAATCGCATTTGGCAGATCGTCGACGACGATGTTCTGCATCTGCGTGTAGATCTGCTTGCGCGTCGGGATCGCGGTCTCGCGAATACCCTGCTCGAGTAGATCGTCGACCTGAAGATTTGAGTACTTGTTCACGTTCAGGCCGCCCTCATAGGCCGCCGTCGACCACATATTGCTTTGATCCGGATCGACACCCCAGGAGAAGCCGATCAGGAAAACCTCGAAGTCATGTGTGCTGGTGAGCCGTTCGAGGAAGGCATTCCATTCGTTTTCCTGCGGTGTGCAGTCGACCCCGATCGCTTTCCAGGCCTGCTGCATGACGGCGGCGTATTGTGTGTTAACGTCGCTGCCGGAATTCGTATGCAGGGTGAATGCGAGGCGCTGACCATCTTTGGCGCGAACTCCGTCATCACCCTTGACCCAGCCTGCGTCGTCGAGCATCTGGTTCGCCTTGTCCACATCATGTGGGTACTTCAGCGTGATTTGATCGGGTGTGTACGCCCAGGAGTCGACACCCATCGTGCCGATAGCGACGCTACCGAGGCCAAAGCGGATTGCCTCGACCATCTGCTGACGATCGAGCGCATAAAAGAGCGCCTGTCGTACCGCCTTGTCCTGAAACAATGTGGTCTTCGAGTCGTCCAGCTGGTAGCCGTAATAGGTGAAATCGAATGAGTCGTAGGTGGCGACGACGATGCTCTTGTCCGATTGCAGCGTCTTGACGCTTGCCTCATCGACGCCGTCGCGGCCGCTATAGTCGACTTCACCGGTTTGCAGCTGCTGAACCAGGGTTGTGACGTCCGGCACGACCTTCAAACTGAAGGAATCGAGATGCGGTTCACCACGCCAGTAGCCGGCGTATTTCTCGAGCGTAATGTGATCGTCCTTGACCCACTCCTTGAACATGAACGGGCCGGTACCGATCGTCGTCCCTGCTTTGCCGGTTGAAAACGGATGTTGCGCAAGCGCCTTCGGATCGACGCTCTGCAGGATATGCTGCGGCACGATCTCGTAGATCATGTTGTTGACCAGGAAGGGTGAGGCTGGTGCTGCCAGTGTGAAGACGACCGTCTTCTCATCCGGCGCCTCAACGGACTTGATGCGCTCGGTCAACTCCGCCGTGTGCGGAGAGTTGGAGTCCGCGTTCATGTGTAAATCGTAGGTGAACTTGACATCGTCCGCCGTGAACGGCGAGCCGTCGTGCCAGGTGATGCCGTCTTGTAGCGTGAACGTGTAGGTGAGCGCGTCCGTTGAGATATCCCAGGACTTTGCCATGTCACCACGTGGCTCGGTCGTTTGAGGATCGACATGAATCACGGCGTCGAAGATCAAACTCGTGATATCCGCCGAAACAGTGTCTGCCTCAAGGATCGGATTGACCGTGGTCGCGTCGGCCGCGGCCGCCTGTACGAGCGTGCCTCCGACGTGCGTCGCCGCCACCGGCGAACCGATTGCCGTTCCGCTTGGCGTCGCCGACAGGCTTGGTGTCGCAGCCGAACTGGTCGGCGTCGACGCCGATGCGGTTGTTGAGGTGGATGGCGCGGCTCCAGCACTGCGCGAGGAAGTCGCCGGCGTCGTCGAATCGCCGCTACCCCCGCCACAGGCACTGAGCAGCCAACCAATTATCGGAACACCGACGCCAATGATTCCACCGCGCCGGAGCAGACTGCGTCGTGTCAGGCTCGACTCGAGCGCGACATCAATCGACGGCTTCAGATCTTCAGGTTTCACGTTCAATCATCCTCCGGGTGCGCGGCTACCGAGATTGGCCGGCCGAATACCAGAGACCGGCAATCCTATTGTTTGCGATCACACCCGGAGAACGTATCCCACTTTGGTGCTATATACCGCGATCGTGTGCCAACCACGCCGTTGTCGCCGGTTGGCCGGGGAGCCGCGCTACACGAGCATCCCCTTCGCGTGGAACAGCTCGGCGTTCAGAATCGAGGCGCCGGCCGCGCCGCGGACGGTGTTATGGCCGAGAACGACAAACTTGATGTCGAGAATCGGGCACCGACGCACGCGGCCGACGACGGACGCCATGCCATGTTCGACGTTCCGATCCAGGTTCGGTTGCGGTCGATCAGCCTGAGAGCGCACGATGATCGGATGCTTCGGGGCCGACGGTAGATCGAGTTCCTGCGGCTCGGCGCGATAGCTGCTGAGGATTTCGATGATCTCCTCCGGCGAAGCAGAGCGGCCAAGCTTCAAATTAACGGTCTCGGTGTGGCCATCGCGCACCGGCACGCGGTTGCACTGCGCGCTGATCGCGAGATCGGCGTTGCCGAAGGCACTGCCGTTCCAGGAGCCGAGCAGCTTGCGCGTCTCCATCTCCATCTTTTCTTCTTCACCGCCGATGTACGGCACGACGTTATCGATCAGATCCATCGAGGAGACGCCAGGATAACCGGCTCCGGAGGCGGCCTGCATCGTCGTCACCAGCACCTGCTCGATACCGACCGCATCCCAGATCGGCTTGAGCGCCAAGACCATGTGGATTGTCGAGCAATTCGGGTTGGCGACGACGAAACCGCCGTTCCAACCGCGATTTTTCTGCTGGAAACGGACGGCGTCGGCATGATCCGCGTTGACTTCCGGGATCATCAGCGGCACGTCGGGATCCATACGATTGTCGCGGGCGTTGCTGAAGACGCGCTTCCCTTCGGAGGCGAGTTGCGTTTCGACCTCGCGAGCCAGGCCGCCCGGCAGCGATGAAAAAACGAGTGGGCTCTTCACCGGCTCCTCGTGGTGTTGCACCTTGAGTCGCGCGGTTGTTTCCGGCGGCGCGTCACTGATGCGCCAATCGCACGCCTCGGCGTAGCTCTTACCGGCCGACCGTTCGCTTGCCACGAGTTCAGCCACCCGGAACCACGGATGGTGTTCGAGCAATTGCACAAAGCGCTGCCCGACGCTCCCCGTCGCCCCGAGCACAGCGACATCGATCTTTTCTCCCATCGTGTGCCCCTTCCTTCCGAAGCACGAAGTCCTGCTCCGTGCGAATCCGAACAAATAAAAAAGCAGAGGCGATTCGCCTCTGCCGGTCATCACGCAAGCGGGTTCACGAGCGACGTGTTACGTCACCGCGACCGCTCGAGCGCCGGCGGCCGCAATGGTAGTCTCTTCAATTGAGATCACGTGAGCGCGGCGCATATCAACCTTCTCGTACAATGGAATCTGTTGCCACATGCGTGTCGCATGCCTACCGTTGGCACGATAGCAGGTCGGCGAACCAACGTCAAGGAAAGGGGAGAGGATGCAGCGAGTTGGAGTGGCGATCCTCGGGTTGGGTACGATCGGTTCGGCGGTCGCTCAAGCGCTGGCAGTGCAGCATGATCTGATTGCCGAACGGACCGGTCTGCAACTCGTGCTGCGCGCCGTATTCGAGCGGTCGGCCGAGCGCGCGACTCGCGCCGATCTCGACCCTGACATCATCGCAACCGATCTGGCGACGGTCCTGACCGAAGACGGGCTTGATGTCGTCGTTGAAGTTCTTGGCCGCGAGCAGCCGGCGGCGGACTACATGGTACGGTGCCTCGATGCCGGGTTTCACGTCGTGACAGCCAATAAAGAGGCGCTCTCGAAACATTTCACGGAGATTGTGACGGCAGCGACGAACGCCGAACGCGCCATCATGTTCGAAGCAAGCGTTGGTGGCGGCGTTCCGCTGCTCGTCTCCTACCGGCAAATTCTCGCGACGAATCGCGTGACGCGCCTGCGCGGCATCGTCAACGGCACCACCAATTACATCCTGTCTCAAATGGCCAGCGCCGGGACATCCTATACCGACGCGCTGGCCGAGGCGCAGCGGCTTGGATATGCCGAGCCTGACCCAACCGGCGATGTCGAAGGTTTCGACGCGGCCTACAAGCTCGCCATTCTCGCTTCAATGCTGTCAGGTCGTCATGTACACCCAGACGAGATTCAGCGCACCGGGATTTCCGGTGTTACATCGCAGGATATCGACGGCGCCCGGCATCGGGGTGGTGTGATTAAGTTGATCGCGCGAGCTGAGCTTGACGATGGTGGTGCCCTCGCGCTCAGTGTGGCGCCGGAATTTGTGCCGAACGATGAACTCCTGGCGCATGTGCATGCCAACTACAACGCCATCGAAGTCGTTGGGGATCGTGTTGGACCGGTGGTGCTGAGCGGCCAGGGAGCTGGACCGCTCCCGACCGCGAGCGTGATTCTCTCGGATATCGTGGAGGCGGTGCGTACCGGTGTAGCGGCTAATCCAGCATTTCCGCACGGATAGCAGCGCGAACGGCCGCCTATCATGTCATACTCTGCGTGAGGACGTGAGATTAATTGGATGGAAGGGATCGCTGCATGGCTGACGTCGATGTCACTGGTTCTTTGCGCGAACTGATCGAGCGCGAATTCCCCATCGTGAAAGAGCGCGCCTATCTCAACGGTGCGCAGCAGGGGTTGGTCCCGCTGCGAACGGTCGAAGCGATAAAAGCGGCCGCGGAAGGTGAGATGCGGCCCGATCTGCCGTCGCCACCCTATGAGCAGACGGCGCGAGAGCGGCTTGCGCGGTTGATCGGTGCTCAACCGGAGGAGATCGTCTTCACCAGCAACACAACGCACGGTATGAATATCGCCGTACAGGGGATCGATTGGCGTGACGGCGATAACCTGGTTGTGCCGTATCGCGAATTCCCGTCGCTGTCGGTCGCGATGCTCCACCTACGCGATCGCGGCGTCGACGTGCGGCGCGCCGAGTTCAGTGGCGCCGGACCGACTGTTGACGACCTGATGCGTCACGTCGATGACCGGACGCGCGCCGTCGCCTGTAGCTCGGTCACCTGGGACAGCGGCTACCGGATGGATCTCGATACACTCGGCGCTCGCTGTGCCGAGAAGGGCTGTCTCCTCATCGTCGATGGCATTCAGTTGGTTGGTGCCGGCAAGTTGGACGTTAAAGCGGCGCGCATTTCAGCGCTTTCGATGCACGGTTACAAATGGCTCCTGGCCGTCTTCGGTGTCGCGGCGCTCTACGTCGCGCCCGAAGCGTTGGAGCAGATTGGCCCAACGTTCGTCGGCGCCGAATCGATCGCCGAGGGATCGGACATCGCGACCGGCGAGATACGTTGGAAGCCAAACGCCGGACGGTTCCAGGCCGGCAGCGTCAACAAGATCGGTCTGTCCGCGCTTGCCAGCTCGCTTGGTCTGATCGAAGAGATCGGCATCGACACGATCGCCGCGCGGAACCGGATGCTCGGTGAACGTCTATACGCCGGCCTTCGCTCCAAAGAAAAGGTCGAGACGATCAGCTCGGACGACGAAGCACGGCGCTCGCAGATCGTCGTATTCACGCTCGGACATCCCGAGCGTGATGCCGAGATGGTCGAAAAACTGGACGAGCAAGGAATCATCATCTGCCAGCGCACCCTCGGCCTGCGCGCCTCACCCAACTTCTACAACAGCGAGGACGAGATCGACCGCCTGCTGGACGCCCTGCCGGAGTAGACGACAGGCGAGCGGCGGGACGGCGGCCCGCCGCTCGCTTACTCGCTGAGAAACTCGTGGATTGCTTCCCCAAGCCGCTGGGTATCGTTGAGAAAGGCGTCGTGGCCGTTGGGTGAATCGAGCTCGACGTATCGACTGTCGCGACCGAGTTCTCGGAGCAGATCACTTACTTCGCGGACGAGATAGGCCGGGAAGAGGATATCCGAGCGTATGCCGATCGCAAGCGTCGGAGCCGTGATGCGGCGCAGGCCGTCCTCATAACTACCACGTTCACGCCCGAGGTCGTGCGAATCCATGGCGCGCGTCAAATAGAGATACGAGTTTGGATCGAAGCGCCGAGCGAGCTTATCGCCCTGATAGTTCAGATAGCCCTCGACGTCGTAGCGCTGGAGGAAGGCGGGCCAGTTTGTGTACCGTGCCTCCGGGTTTCGGCCGAAGCGCGCCGCCATCAACTCGTCACTCTGATAGGTGATGACCCCGACCATTCGCGCGATCGCCAATCCCGTCGATGGCGCGGCATCGGGTTGGTAGTTTCCCTCTTTCCAGGCCGGGTCGAGCATGATGACGCGGCGCTGGATCTCGTTGAAGGCGATTCCCTGGGCGCTGAAGCGTCCCGACGCGGCGACCGGAATCGCCTTCTCGACGCGCTCCGGATACATCGCTGCCCATTCCAGCACCTGCATACCGCCGAGCGAGCCGCCAATGACCGCGTGCACCGACTTAATGCCGAGCCGGTCGATTAATCGCGCTTGAATCGCAACCAGGTCGCGCACCGTCAGCATCGGGAAGTTCAATCGATACGGTTCGCCGGTCTCCGGGTTGATTGATTCCGGCCCGGTCGATCCGTAGCAGCTGCCGAGGTTGTTCGGGCAGATGACGAAGAAACGATTGGTATCGATCGCCTTGCCGGGGCCGATGAGCGGTTCCCACCAGCCGGGTTGGTCGTCAAGATCGTGGGATGCCGCGTGGCTATCACCGGTGAGGGCGTGGATGATGAGTAGCGCGTTATTGCCGGTCGTG
>CALAGB010000159.1 GCA_937891245.1 uncultured Thermomicrobiales bacterium
ATCCGGTGTTGCTCAAGTCGATCACGAGTGATGACGGCTATCCGCTAGCGATCGTCGAGGATCGCGACGCGGCCGAAGCGATCGTTGAACATCGCGCCGTGCTCGGAGACGAGCGCGGGGTCATCATCCAGCGTTTCGTCGCCGGACCGGATTACTCGGTCCGGCTTTGTATTGTCGGACACGATATCGTCGGGATCGAACAGCGCGCGCTGAGCGGCTGGCGGCCGGGGGCCGAAACGCCCTACGAGGCATACGCGGGCACGTCCGAGTCGTTGAACCAACTTGGTGCTCGGGTTATCGAACGACTCGGCAGCGGCGTCTACAGCATCGAAGTGCTGGAGCAGGCCGACGGACCGGTCGTGGTGGGCGTCGAAAATCTGGTCGACTTCCGCTCGCTCACCGCACGCGGAATCGACGTGGCCGCTGCCATCGCCGAATTCGCGCTGGCGCAGGTCGTCACGCCGGAAGGGGCGCGGCATGACTAAGGCGCTCAGCCCGTCCGACGTGCAAACAATCGACCTGCTCGAAGGGCTCGTGGGAATCCCGAGCGTGTCGCGGGACGAGACCCATGCCGTCGGCTGGCTCTGCGCCCAGATGAACGCTCTCGGCTTCAAGTCCGCGCCGGACGGCGCGGGGAACGCGGTCGGGACGCGCGGCAGCGGGCCGCACGAGATCATGTTCCTTGGCCACATCGACACCGTGCCGGGTGGACTGGCGGTCGAACGGATCGATGGCGCGCTCTATGGACGGGGGACCGTTGATGCCAAAGGGCCGCTCGCGACGTTTGTGATGGCCGCCGCACGGGCCGCTCTGCCGGAGGGCGTTCGCCTCACCGTTGTCGGCGCGGTCGAAGAAGAGGTGATGGGCTCGCGCGGAGCGCACTGGCTCATCGACCACGCCGAAGCGCCATCGATGGTGATCATCGGTGAACCGAGCGGCTGGGACAGTGTCGTTATCGGATACAAAGGCTCGCTTGCGCTGCGCTATACCGTCCACTGCCCGGTGTCGCACTCGGCGGGACCGGACGCGACGGCCGGTGAGCTGGCGGTTGCCTTCTGGAACCGTTTGCGTGACTGGTGTGCCGAACAGAACGACGGCAACGCGAACGGGTTTAACTCGATCGACCCGACGTTGAACGGCATCAACACGGCGACTGACGGACTGACCGGCACGGCCGAACTCCGCGTCGGTTTGCGCCTACCGCCCTCGCTCGGGCCGGACGCCGTCGTTCCGCTGCTGCACGAACTCGCGACCGACGGCGCGCTCGAGGTTGATGTGAATGCGGCTGCCTTTCGCTCGGATAAACGCTCGCCGCTGGTGAGCGCCTTTCTGGCGGACATCCGGGCGAACGGCGGAACACCGCGTATCAAAGTGAAGACCGGCACATCGGATATGAACCTGGTTGGGCCCGCCTGGGGCTGCCCGATCGTGGCCTATGGGCCGGGCGATTCACGGCTCGATCATCAGCCGGATGAGCATGTGCTCATCGAAGATGTCGAGCGCGCGACCGAGATTTTGACTGGAGTGATCGAACGGCTGGCGGAGAAGCTGGCGACAGGGCGCCGGGGAGGCGAAGCGTGAATCAGGTGCGAATCGGCGTGCTTATGTCGCACGTCAGGGCGGAAGAGAAACAGTTGTTGGCCGCGATGGTCAAGCGGGGTGTCGAGCCGGTGCGCTTGCTCGATCGAACGCTCGCCTTCGATCTGACCGATCTCGACTCGCCCCAGCCCGGCACGCTCGATCTCGTGCTCGATCGGTGCATGGCGCATGGCCGCGCGGCCGTCGCGCTGCAGGTCTTCGATGCGCTCGGCATCAAGTGCGTTAATAGCTCGCGCGGCTCCGCCATCGCCGATGACAAGGTCGCGACGACGCTTGCGCTCGCGGTCGCCGGTGTACCGACGATTCGCACGGCGGCGGCATTCGATATCGAATCGGCCCTTCACGTGCTCGATGAGAAGATCGGCTATCCGGCGGTGCTCAAGCCGGTCACCGGTTCCTGGGGACGGCTGCTCGCCAAGGTCAATACGCCGGCCGCCGCGCGGAACCTGCTGGAGCACAAAAAGGCGCTCGGTTCGTTTCATCACGGTGTCTTCTACGTACAGGAGTATGTCGAGAAACCGGGCCGTGATCTGCGCATCTTCGTCGTCGGCGATGAGGTGATCGCCGGCTCGTATCGCATGGCCGAGCACTGGATCACCAACGTCGCACGCGGTGCCAAGTCGCTGCCCTGCCCGATCACGCCGGAGATCGCCGACATCTCGCTGCGCGCCACCCGCGCGGTTGGTCTCGATTTGGCCGGTGTCGATTTGATTGAGACGAACGACGGCTTGCAGGTGATCGAGGTGAACACCGGCGCCGAATTCAAGGGACTGATCCAGACGACCGATGTCGACATTCCGGGGAAAATCGTCGACTACGTCGTCGACGCGGCGATCGCCGAGTACGAAAAGAACGGCGATCGCAAACGCACGCACGCCCACGCGCTGCTGAATAGGGTGTGATGTCTCTGCACCCCCTTCGTCATCCTGAGCTGTCGTTGCTGTCTTCCGGAGCCGCAGCGATGAATCTCCCTCGATTTGCCAGGCAATCAGGTCGCAGGGAAACAAACAGGAGATCCTTCGCTGCGGCTCCGGAAGACAAGGGGTAGGCCAGGACCACAGGGAACGATGTTACCGGTGAGTTAGGTTTTCGCATCAATCCAGGGGAGAATTTCGTTCGATGACACTCAACGTCGCGATTATGGGGGGGACAGGGTACGCCGGCGGTGAACTGCTGCGCTTGCTGCTGTCACATCCGGAGACCGAGGTGACGCAGGTGACCTCGCGTAGCCGAGCCGGCAAGTTCGTACATACGGCGCATCCGAATCTGCGCAAGCGGACACAACTCAAATTCGTCGCGCCCGATCAGCTTGAGCATGTCGACGTGCTCTTCGCTGCCATGCCGCACGGCGCCAGCGCGCCACAGGTCGAGCAGTTATTGGAACTTGGCTCGCTGGTAGTTGACCTCGGCGCCGATTTCCGGCTGCGCAATCCAGCTGACTACGAGACGTGGTATCGCTGGACGCATCCGCACGCCGATCTCATCTCCGGCACCATCTATGGCATGCCGGAGCTGCATCGCGATGAGATTCGGAGCGCGCGCTACATCGCCAGCCCCGGGTGCACGGCAACCGCGTCGATCCTCGGCCTCGTTCCGTTGGTGCGGGCCGGGGTGGTCGATCTGAGTAAGCCGATCATCATTGATGCCAAGACCGGCTCATCGGGCGCCGGTGCGGAGCATAGCGCCTCGAGCCATCACCCGGAGCGAAGCGGGGTCATTCGCCCCTTCAAGCCGAGCGGGCATCGCCACAGCGCCGAGATTATTCAGGAGTTGACCGTCGATGGCTGCGCGCCGGATATCGCCTTTGGCGTGAGCAGCGTCGAAGCGGTACGTGGCATTCTGGCGACCTCTTACGTCAGCCTGAATGCTCCGCTGGCCGATAAGGATCTCTGGAAGATCTACCGCGGCATGTATGGCCAGGAGCCGTTCATCCGGCTCGTCAAAGAGGCGAGCGGCATTCATCGCTTCCCCGAGCCGAAGATCCTTTCCGGCACGAACTATTGTGATATCGGCTGGGATCTCGATGCGAGCGGCGAACGGCTCGTTGTCATGGCGGCCATCGACAATCTGATGAAGGGCGCCGCCGGTCAGGCGGTGCAGGCGGTGAACATTCGCCTCGGCTTTGACGAAACGCTCGGCCTTGATTTCGCGGGACTCCACCCAATTTAGGAAACAGCTGCCGAGGCACGATTTATTGCGCCCTGGCAGTCTGGCAATCAGAATCGCGTACATCTCGTCTCAATTTGGAGGGTTTTGTCTAGCATGCTCGTCGTAAAGCTGGGCGGCAGCGCCGGGATCGATCCCGGCCCGACGCTCGACGATCTCGCGGAGTTGGTTCAACGCGAACGCGTCGTGTTCATTCATGGTGCCAATGCCCGCATGGACGAATTCGAGCGGAAGCTCGGGCGCGAACCGCGCCAGGTGCAATCCTCCAGCGGCCAGGTGAGCCGGTTCACCGACACCGAGACGATGGATACAATGCTCGCCATCTATACCGGCCTCGTCAACAAGCGCCTCGTTGAAGCGCTGCAGGCGCGCGGCGTCAACGCGGTCGGCTTGAGCGCGCTCGACGGCGGCATCGCCCGCGGGCGGCGCAAGGACACCCTGCGTGCCATCGAGAACGGCAAACCGAAGATTCTGCGTGGCGATTACGCCGGTAGCATCGATGAGATCGACACGACGCTCCTCGACCTGCTGCTCGACAACGGCTATCTGCCCGTCCTGACGCCACCGGCGCTCAGCAAGAACGGCGAAGCGATCAACGTCGATGGCGACAAGCTCTCGTTGCAGGTCGCGATTGCCATGCACGCCGATGCGCTCGTCATTCTCTCGAACACGGCCGGGCTGCTCGCCGATCTCGACGATCCAACCTCGCTCGTGCGTGAGATTGATATCAGCGACGACGCCAGCGTCACAGCCGCGATGATCGCGGCCGGTGGACGTATGAAAAAGAAGGTGCAGGCCGGCTGCGACGCGGTTAGTGCCGGGATCGGTCGGGTCGTCTTCGCCGATGCCGCCGCCGCGCAGCCGATCCGGCAGGCGTTGGTCGGCGAAGGAACCGTTGTGCGTTCGAGCGCCCCGATAGGAGTGGAAGAATGAGCCAGCTTGCCTCAGCCGATATCGTCCAGCGCGACCGCGAATTGCAGCCACCGCTCTATGCCAAGCGCGATATCGCCCTGGTGCGCGGCGAGGGTGTCTATCTTTGGGATAGCGACGGTACGCGCTACCTCGACCTGATGAGCAATTACGGCGTCAACATCCTCGGCCACAATCATCCGAATGTCACCGCCGCGATCACCCAGCAGGCGAACACCCTGCTCAATTGCCATCAATCGTTCGCCAGCGATGTGCGTGTGGCGCTGCTTGAGAAGCTGGTCAGCGTCGCTCCGGCCGGCCTTAATCACGTTTTCCTCTCGAACTCTGGCACCGAGGCGATTGAAGCGGCGCTGAAATTTGCCTGGATCACGAGCGGCCGCACCAAGCTCGTCGCCGCCAAGCGTGGCTATCACGGCCGCACGCTCGGCTCACTCGCCGCTACCGCCGAGAAAAAGTATCGCGAACCGTTCGAGGCCGAACTGACGACCGCGACGCATGTCACCTACGGCAACATCGACGAACTTTCGGCTGCCGTCGACGACGAAACCGCTATCGTCATCCTCGAACCGGTGCAGGGTGAGGGCGGCATCCATGTGCCCTCCGCCGAATACCTGCAAGCCGCGCGCGAAGTCGTGACCTCCAAGGGCGCGCTCCTCATCTTCGACGAAGTGCAGACCGGTTTCCGCACCGGCGCCTATTTCGCCTGCCAACACACCGGCGTCGTGCCCGATCTGCTCGTGACCTCCAAGGGGCTCGGCAACGGCGTCCCGATCGGCGCGACCTTCATGTCCGCCGGCATCGCCGAACAGCTCACCGGCGGCGTCCACGGCACCACCTTCGGCGGCAATCCGCTTGCCTGCGCCGCGGCGCTCGCCACGCTCGAAACCCTGGAGCAGGACAACCTGCTCGACCACAGCACCGAAATCGGCACATATCTCGTCGACCAGATCCGCGCCCTCAATCACCCCAAGATCCGCGACGTCCGCGGCAAGGGGATGATGATCGGTATCGAACTCAAAATGCGCGCCACCCCGGCCCTCCGCGGCCTCCAACAACGCGGCGTCCTCGCCCTGATGGCCGGCAGTCTCGTCCTCCGCCTGCTCCCCCCGCTCATCCTGACGCAGGAGCAAGCGGACGTGGCGGTGGGGACATTGGCCGAGGTGCTGGGCTAACCCAAACGCATCGTTTGAGACGGGACAGGCTCCGCGGCATCAGCCGCGGAGCTTGTTGCTTTGAGCGAATGCGACCCATATAGTGGTCAGCGAATTTGGACCCATCCGTTTTGCTTGAGGAGTGCAGTTGATGGCGATCCCAAACTTTCAATCGGTGATGTTGCCCTTGCTGCAATTCGCGGCGGATGGTGATGAACATACGAGTGCTGAGGCGATTGAGCACATCGCGAAGCGTTTTGATCTCAGTGACGACGAGCGACGCGAGATGGTTCCGAGCGGGCAGCAGCCACGGCTCAATAACCGTGTTGCATGGTCGCGGACCTATCTCAAGAATGCCGGGCTCCTCGAATCAACCGGACGCAGCAGATTTCGAATCACCAATCGAGGTCGAGAGGTTCTCGCGCGGAAGCCTGAACGGATAGACGTTGCGTTCCTCATGCAGTTTCCGGAGTACGTTGCGTTTCGGAATGGCACTCGCAAACAGGAATCAGGCGACACGATTTCCACGGTTCTTCTGGATAGTACCGACGACTCGATAGAGACACCGGAAGAGCAGCTCGCATCAGGGTATCAACGTCTCCACGCAAACCTCGCTCAGGAGATCCTCACCCGCATCATGCAGTCACCCCCCAGCTTCTTCGAGCAGCTCGTAGTGGATCTCATCATCGCGATGGGGTATGGCGGTTCACGTAGGGACGCTGGTGAAGCCGTCGGTCGGAGCGGCGACGGTGGCATTGACGGCATCATCAAAGAGGACCGGTTGGGCCTCGACGCCGTCTATCTCCAGGCCAAGCGTTGGGATGGACCGGTCAGCCGCCCGGTTGTTCAAGGTTTCGCCGGAAGCCTGGCGGGCATCCACGCGACCAAAGGCATCCTTATCACCACTTCGCGCTTCACTGACGACGCACGTACCTTTGTCCGTAACCTCGGGATGAAGATTGTTCTCATCGACGGAGAGCAATTGGCCGAACTGATGATTGAATATGGCGTCGGTGTCACCGAAGTCACACGATACACGGTCAAACGACTCGATCTCGATTACTTCGAGGCTGAATAGGGCAAGCCCTTTTGCGCCGGTCAAGATGCCGATTCGGACCGTTTCGTCGGCACACAGGGGGCGCGACCCCGAACCTGGGCTTCATCCGGCGCCCACCAATGGGAATCGGTTGCGGAACCCCAGCCGGTTGCCGCCCGCTCCCCGGGCGGGGTGCGGCTTGTCGGATCCCGACCGGTTGCCGCCCCGCACCCCGCCCGGGGAGCGGTCTGGCGTGCCGATTGACCGCGTCTCGCCCGCGGCCCGCCCGGGGA
>CALAGB010000160.1 GCA_937891245.1 uncultured Thermomicrobiales bacterium
ATCACCATTCTTGAGAATCGTCCCGCGAGTCAGCCCTCAAGCCCGTTGGTATAAGTCCCTTTGAAGATGATCGGACGGATTTCGATGCGGGGGAGATCGGACACTTTTCTCCCACCATCAATCGCCTGTCGCAGTGCCTTCGCCCACCGGGAATTCACACGGTCGACGCGGCCAATCTGCTGCTCGACCACGCCCGGATTCCATTCGGGATGCAGCAGGACGACGATCCGGCAGCTCTCGTGAAGATTGAGACCTTCGCGCCCCACAAGCGACTGTGCCACGAGCGCGCGCGGGAAGCTGTTCGGCCGGTTGAAGGCGAGATGGATCATGCGGCGCGTCTGCGGCTTGGTTTCGCCGTACATCAGCCGGGCGAATCCCCCTTGCTGGCTTGAGTATCCTTCCCGCAAATGTTCTTCGAGGATGTTCCAGGCCCTTGCAGCTTGTTCCTCGTCGAATTCCTCTCCTCGTTCCTCGCTACTGTCGCGGTCCCCGGCCGCTTCTACCAACGCTCGGAATGCGTTTGCCAGGTCGGCGTCGGGTGCATCCGGGCGGTCGGTATTTGCGGCGATAGCTCGGGCCAGCAGAGCCACGTGGCGCTCGCCTTCTTCGTCATCGCTGGTCACGGGCGCCGTCTGGCGTTCGATGGCGTCGAGAATGGCGAGGCATTTGCCGTTGGCTTCGTCATGAGCAAGCCCTGCGCGCAGACGCACGAGAAGCCCTTCTCGCTGCCTCACACGCTGGTCGCTTTCCCGGCGATAGCGCTGGGCTAGCAGGTCGTCGAGCCGGGTCGTAGAGAAGTTCACAGGCGTTCGGGAACACGTCGCGGATGCGCTTCATTCCATCGATCACGGGTACATCGTCGGTAAGCACGACCTTGATGAAATCGTCAGACCTCTCAGCGAGGAGAAGTTCTGCGTGTCGTCCCCTCAAGACGCGTACCCGACGAATGGGTTCAAAGGGAACAGTCTCTATCGTCGCTCGCCCGACCGCATCGATCTCGACGAGGCTCATCGACTTTTGACAGTCAGATTCATCAAATCCGAAAGCCAGTGGCGATCCCGAGTAACGGACATGAGAAGCGCCGACCGATTGCGGCCGGTGCAGGTGCCCTAACGCCACGTAGTGGGCACCTTCGAACACGGCTGAACTGACGGTCTCGACGCCTCCGACCCGAGTGAGAGGCCGCTCATTTTCGCTGGTCGATGCTCCAGCTACAAAAGCATGCGAAACGACGACCCAACGCGCGCCATCGGGTATGTTCCGCCGTCCGCAAGATACCTGAGCCGCGAGGACGTTCTCCGGGGTGTGCAAGGCTTCATCGGCGAAGCATTCACGGGCGGCATACTCATAGGCGAAGGGTAATCCCGTGAACGCCACAGGCCCGTGGGCGTCACTGAGGACCAGCGGTTTCTCGTCCGAACTGATCGCCCCGCGTATCAACGCGCGCCGTGTGTCGGTCATGATCGCCATGGATGCGATTCGATCACCGGAGTCGTGGTTGCCAGCGATCATGACCACGGCAGCAGCGGTCTCCGAGGCGACCCGCGCGAGGAACCCGTTGAACTGGCGAACCGCAGACGTCGGCGGGGCGGCCCGATCAAATATATCTCCTGCAATAACAAGGACATCAATATCATTCGACGTGATTGCCGACACGATCTGGCCGAGAACTGCACCATGGTCGTCATCGAGAGGAATCCCATTGAACTGACGCCCGAGATGAAGGTCGGCTGTGTGGAGAATCCTCATTGCCATAGCCCGTATAGTTTTTGATCGTATAATTTCTAGATGGACATATCGTCAGGAGTCAAGGTAGGGATGCACCCATGACGCTCGACGACCTCAAGTATGCTCAGAGAGAGCGCGTGATCTTTCTGGACCGCTGCCTGACCTGGCGGGGTATGGCGAACCGCAGGGATCTGATCGAGCGCTTCGGTATTTCGACGGCGCAGGCGGCGCTGGACTTCCGTGTCTACCTGGGTCTCGCGCGCAGCACGCCGCCCATCTACGATCCGGTGCGAAAGACCTACATCGCCGCGAGCGAGCACG
>CALAGB010000161.1 GCA_937891245.1 uncultured Thermomicrobiales bacterium
CGGACTGAGCCCGATCCATTCATGGTCGGGCGGTGGTCGAGCACAACTGAACCCATCGACACACAACAACGGTTGGTCGTCACCCGCCGATCGAATGGCCCTCTAATTCTTCAATCGCCATCAATCGCGCCCCCACGGTTACCGACGAATGGACGGGGCGGACCGTTTCCCCGTTCTCAGTCGCCGGGTAACATGTGCGTTTCGCCGGCCGGGAGCTTGTTCCACCAGTGGTCGTAGCGGCGGTAGGGCGCCGGGTCTCGGGAGGCGAGGAACGCGAGGAGATGGCGCGCTTCGGCGGCCAGGGCCTGCCAGGTGTCATCCGAGAGCGAGTGGAACGCTGTTGCTTCGATGCCGCGGTCGACCACGCGCCAGACTCCGGCCACGTAGCCGTCGACCAGCAGAGTGGGCAGCGAATCACCATTGATGCGAATGACGAGCTTGCGGTACGGCTCCGGGATGACGCGCGTGCGATCGGCGTAGGCGAACAGGATGTTGTCCCACATCCCGAGCAGTCGCGGCGGGGCAGGCGTCGCGGCATCCGGCAGCGGCAGGCCGGGCAGGTCGTAGAGCGTGATGCCGTTCGGTCCTTCAAGCTGCTCCAGTTCGTCACCCAGCGCCCGCAACGCCGCTTTGACGCGTGAGCGCTGCACCGTCGCGAATTGCGCCATATCCGGCATCGAGGCGGGGCCGAAGCCCGCCAGGTAGCACTTGATCAACGTCTGCAGTCCGGACTCGGGCGAACCGGGCTCCGACAGCACCGGCCGCACGTTCGCGGTGACATAGCCGCGCTGCGCTTCGAACGACCAGGGCGTTCCGTTCGGCGTATGCCAGAGCGGGGCGTACTGTCGCAACATCCGCCAGGCGCTCGGATGCTCGGACGAGCCGAGCCGTTCGATCCACCACGCCTCACACTCGGCGGCGCTGCGCGCTTGCGCCGCGAATTCGAGCAGATCCGGCAAGAGCGCGTCGGCATCATCCGGCGTCAGGCCGCAGGCGGTAAAGCGCCGGTCGCGCAGCCGGGAGCCGCGCAACGACGGCTCCATCGCCACTCGAAAATCGCGATAATCATCGGCGTGAACCGTATGCATTGTAATACGCAACAGCGTCGACCGGACGGCGGCATACGACGCATAGGCGGCGTCAAGCTCCAACGCGTCGAAATCGAGAAGCCGGTTCCAGAGCGCGAGATACGGTCCGGCCGGCTGCTGGGCCTGTAACGCGACCACCCGCCGTAGCGCCTCCTCGACCGGCAGCGACTGCCGCTCCAGGAGCAGTTGGCGGTCGAGCGTCGCCCGATTCAGGACGCGTGCGCTCAGGGTCATCGGATTGGGACTCCGTTAGACATCGATGCGGCTCAATCGAGCGCGCCCAGGAAGTCGAGCACCCGCTGGGTCAGGAGCGCTGTCGCCTCCGGATCGTAGGACGGCAGGGAGCTGTCGGCGAAGTAGTGCTGATCGCCGGGGTAGAGGAAGAGTTCGGCGTTGTCGGCCGCGGCGACGAGCTCACGAGCTGCGTCGAGATCGCCTTCGCCGACGAAGATCGGGTCGGCGTCCATGCCGTGGATTTGCACCGGCACGCCGTCGGGCCAGGCGCTGCCGAACTCGGTATACGGCACGCAGGAATAGCAGAGAATCGCTCCGCGCGCGCCGGATCGCGTCTGCGCCAGCATCTGAGCCGGCAGTACGCCGAGCGAAAATCCGGCATAGGCGATCTCCGTGGGCAGCGCATCGGCCGCCTGAGCGCCACGTTGCAACATCGCTTCGAAGCCGACCTCCTGCACGAAGCTCATGCCGGCCTCAATGCTCTCGAAGGTGCGCCCTTCGAACAGATCCAGCGTGTGAACGGTGTGCCCGGCGGCACGCAGCGCATCGGCGAACGCGACGACACCGGGCGTCAGTCCCTGTGCGTGGTGAAATAGCACAACCTCGGCCATCTCGCTCTCCAATCTCTCGACGGTCATCCGACACTCGTACCCCAAACTGTCCGTACAGTCTAGAACAAATGCGCGAATCTCGCAACGCTCAGCCGGGGAACGGCCGGTCAGCTGTGTAACGCCGCGCAGAGACGGCAGAGCACGTGGGTGCGATTGAGATCGACCAGTTGCTGAAAGCGCTCACGGAACGGTTGCGTCTTCCAGACGAGCAACTCCTGGTACGCGTGTTCAGCGGCGGCAAGCCGCAGAAGCTCGTCCGCCAGCTCGCGCGGTCCGGCAAAATCGGCTACGTCGATGTAACAGCGCTCGCCAGGGGCGAAGTCGGAGATGTTCGGTGCACCCAGGTAGACCGGCACCGAGCCGGCGATGAGCGGATCGAAGAATTTTTCGGTGACATAATCGTGGTCGATCGAGTTCTCGAAAGCGAGCGTGAACTTGTAGCGGGCGATCGTCGCGAGCTTGGTTTCCCGACCACGATCCTCAGCGAATGTCCGGTTCCGCAGCGAGCGGCCATACGAGTCGACGGCGATAAAGCGCATCAACTCGCGCACGTACTCGGTCCGGCCGCTC
>CALAGB010000162.1 GCA_937891245.1 uncultured Thermomicrobiales bacterium
GGCTAGCCCATATGGGTGACCGAATAGTTTGCTTTACAAAATGTGAAGCAGCGGAAAGATCACGAACAGGAAGATGTTGGTCAGTCCGTGTGCGATGGAAACCCCGATCAATGTCCGGGTTTTCCGCACGACTGCGGCGAAATAGAGCGCGACGCCGATGACGAAAAAGACGTCGACGAGCGACATGTGGCCGGTGTGAAGCTCACCGAACAGCACGCTGACGTAGAGGATCGCCGGCCACGTTCCGAAGATCTCCGAGGTCGTCGCTTGCAGGATGCCGCGGAAGATCAGTTCCTCGATTATGCCGGTGCCGACCAGCAGGATCATCGAGGCAGCAGCCACTCCGCCAAAGGCGAAGGTGGACACAATCGGATCCGGTTTCAGGATGAGATATTCGGTCAACCCGAGCGGAATGCCGCTGATGCCGACTACCACGGTCAGCAGCCAGTGGCGGCGCTCCGGCAGCTGGATGCCGATCTCGCGGCGCGTCAACGGAACGGTTCGGATCACCATCCAGCATGTGGCGTAGAGCGGGATGGCTGAGAGGAGATACCACCACTCCTGCGGAAAAGAGCCGAGCGGCATGCCGAGCGATACGATGCGGATCACCGGAGCGATCGACAGCGAGAGGAAAAAACCACGTTCCCACCAGGCGCGGTTGATGCTCGCCTGAATCAGCAGGTTGACGAGGATGAAGATGTGGCAAATGACCCCGAGCGTCGGATCGATCAGCGCCGTAATGAACTCGGCGAGGCCGATCGCCGCGAGATAGAGGAGCGCAACATGTGCCGTTTCCAGGCGCAGGTGCCGAAGTCGCCAGCTGAAACTTGCGCCGGTAGATCGGTCGAGCTCGATTGGCTGCAAGATATCCCTCGTGCTCATCTGGATCGCCTCGGCATGTGCGGCTCGACTCGAACGAACTGCCCGAATTCGCGCGCTTCGCGTTGACGATCGTACCGCGTCGTCACAGCGTCCGGCGTGAGGCCCGTCTGACAATCTTGTAACACGCACGGCCGGTTCGTCCACCTCCTCCAGCCGGCAGCCCCAAATGGCGTCGCGATCGCGGGCCAGGCTCAACGAAAAACAAGATCAAAAAAGCGCGCCGGTAAGCGGAAAACAGTGCTATAGATTACGCAATTAATTTGGTTAGGGCTAGCGTAATCACAGAACAGCGTCTACAATCGAGTTCAGGGTGTCTTGAGATATAGGCACGTTCAGGCTAACACAGGCTCGACCTTACGCTCCAGTTTCTCAAGAAACAGAGGCAGACCGGTCGGGTTTTTGCGTTCGACAGCCGACGCTCGACAGTGGCACTCGAGGGGACCCAGCCAGGTCAGTGAGCGGGCTCGAACGAGCCGAACGCGGGAAAAACAGCCGTCTCAAGGTTTGTGAAGCACCCGAGGGAAGCGCGTCGCCGGCTTCGCCGCCGGCTCCGAACAGACACTGGTAGCGGAATGACGACGTGAAAGCAGCAGTGGCGGATCGTTCGATTCGTCGTGCACCCCGTCAGGTCGATTTTAACATCGCTGGTAGAGCGCGGCGTTATTGGAATCTGTCATTAGCGTCGAATTCCGGCGGCATGGGTGGGTACATGTCCCAAACGGGCTATTGTCTGGCGTTTCCGTCTGACTAGAATGGTAAACAGGCTACCCTGCTGTTACTGAGCGGCTAATAGTGCCGATAAAGCTATGCGAATTCGGCGTGCAGGCCGCGAAAGGAGTCACAGCGATGAGATCGTGGAAGAGATTGAAATTGCTCAGTGTGCTGGTGCTGGTGGCTGCGATAGTCGCCGTGCTTCCCGGCACCGCCTTGGCCGCGCCGCCTCCGGGTGGACCGCAGCACGCGCACTATGTCATTTTCACCACGAATCGCGTGCCGATCCTGAACATCAACGAAGTCGGAACCCTGACCCTCGATCTGACCGGTAATCCGCACTCCTTCACATTTGACTGGTCATTCCGAGGCATCACGGCCGGTTCACCGGCAAGCGCTTCGGGCACCGGGTCCGGCTCCGGGAACGGCAACAGTCTCACAATGAACCTTGATTCGATCTCAAGCTGGAACATGCCGGGGTTTGCCCAGCCGGAAACCGGGAAGACCGCGTTTATCTCCCGTTCCCGCTTCTCGTTATTTGGCAGCGTCTACTTCCTGACGCTCAACGACTTCCCGAACTTCCCACACCCGATCGTCGCGGGAGTTCCGTTGATCGTCTTCCCGCGTTTCAATGGACCGTTCGCCGGTCATGGCCGATTCGGCAGCCAGTTCTACTTCGAGAGTTCCGCTGGTACCGGCTCGACCGATATCTCGACATTGCCAGGCTCGCCTACGCGCACTCGGGGACCATTCGGCTTCCCCGTCGTCCGGCCGTTTGGAATCTGACGGATTGGTCGGTTCGGAGCGCATTCACCAGGTGAACGCGCTCCGCTGATCTACTCCACCTATCCGAGCCGGGAGTCATGGTGATTACGCAACACGAATCAGACGCTGGAGTCTTGGCGAATACTGATACTCCGAAAGTGCGAACGCGCCGAAGTTGGAAGCGAAAGCTACTCTATGCGTTTGTAGTGGTGGTGCTTCTTGCGCTCATTGCCGTCGGCGGCGTGATCGGCTACTTCGTCGTTCAAGAGCATCGTTCGCCAAGCGGAAAAGTGTTCGTGCAGACGGACAAAGGAAAGGTGCAGCTCAGCGTCGTGCAGACGGTCGTCGCGCCACCGACCGCGGCCGCCGCTGAACTCGATTTGAGCAACCCAACGCCGCCGACGGAAATCAAGATTGCGAGCATCGGGCTCGACTCGCAGACGTTCCTGATGAGTCACGACGTGCCGAAAACTCCGGTCGCTGGCTGGCTCTATGGCTCGGCGATGCCCGGCACGAAGGGAAACACCGTCTTCTATGGGGCGCGAGCCGGCGCCGCTGCAGTGTTCGAGAAGATTGATCAGCTTCAATCGGGTGATCAGATTATCGTGCGTGGCGGGGACATCGGCTATGTCTATCAGGGCACCTCGATTCAAGAGGGCGCGGCCAACGATACGCAACTTCTGCTACCCACCGAGAAATCAGTCGTCACACTGATTACGGATGCCGGTCAATGGGATGACTCGCTCGGGGGCTACACAAAGCGGTTGGTGGTGCGTGCGAACTACGTCACCGCGGAATCGTGGGAGGGGAACTGAACCGGTGGAACAGTACGACGTTGTCGTCGTAGGGGGCGGTCCATCGGGCGCAGCCGTTGCGCGCGATATCGCAGCTGCCGGATATCGCGTTGCGATCCTCGAGCGGGATCGTAACATCGGCCAGCCGGTTCAATGTTCCGGTCTCGTGACCGAACGAACGCTGGTCGCGGCCGGCATATCGTCCGAGATCGCACACAACCGGTTGGTTGGGGCCGCGATTCATGCGCCGAGCAGTGCGCGCTACGACATTGGCGGCGACCGTGTACACGCGTATGTCGTCGATCGAACGCGCTTTGATCTCGGCATGATGATTCAGGCCCTTGAGCTCGATGTCGACGTCCACGCGCGCGCGCGCGTCGTCGATATCACCCGTGAAGGGGATAGACTGCGGCTCACCGTCGAGAAAGTCGAGACGTTGAGCACGTTTTCGACGCGGCTCGTTGTCGGCGCCGATGGACCACGGTCGATCGTCGCGCAATTCCTCGGGTTGCCGCCGCCGGTCGAGGTACTGCGCGCGCGTGGGGCGGACGTACGGCTTCCCGCGCGGCTCGCGTCCGATCAGATCCTCATTTTTACCGGCGATCGCTATGCTGCCGGTTTCTTCGCCTGGTTGATTCCGCTGGGTGGTGATCGATACCGGCTCGGTTGGGGAACCAGCCGCCCCGGTGGCGCGCAGACGCTGCGTAACCTCACCAATGATTACGCTTCTGTTTTCAGCGGCATGGAAATTCTCTCGCAAACAGGCGGCCTGATTCCACTGGGACCCCGACCAGTTACCAGCGGCGCGGGCGGCATGGTCGTCGGCGACGCCGCGGGGCAGGCCAAGGCGACCAGTGGCGGCGGACTCTTCACTGCGCTGACGTGCGCACGCTACTGCGCCCAAACGGCACTTGATGCTCTGCGGGCGGACGATTTTTCGGCCGAACGGCTCTCCACGTATGACCGGGACTGGCGGGCGGA
>CALAGB010000163.1 GCA_937891245.1 uncultured Thermomicrobiales bacterium
CCGCCATGCCGATGTTCTGAAACTCTGGCTTACCTTGCAACAGATCGGCCGTCAGGGCTTTGCCAAACTCATCGATCACGGCTGCGCGCTCGCCGAGCGCGTAGCACAGGAGGTCGGGCAGCGCCCCTACCTGGAGCTTACCGGCCGTCCCGAAATGAACATCGCCGTCTTCCGGGGTTGCCCCGATCACCTGCCGCCTGCTGCCTGGGACGACTGGAACACGCGTCTGCAGGAATCGCTGCTGCGTGAAGAAAACATCTTCGTCTCCCTACCGCTCTACCGCGGCCACCGCTGGCTTCGCGTCATCCTCCTCAACCCGCACACCGACACCAGCGTCATCGACCGGCTGTTCGCGCACGTGGATGCGTATGCGCGGCAAGAAAACGAAGGCGTTTGAACCGTCCGTTGCTGATGTGTTGACGAAGTCGAACATCTGTACTGTTATAGAGACCGCAGCGAGATGTGCCTGGTAATCTGGTGATGGTCGAACGAATGGATATTCACTACTTCGCCTCACAAGCCGAGTTTCATGAGTGGCTGCTGGCGCATCATGACGAAGCGAGCGAAGTGTGGATCGGCTTCTACAAGAAGAATTCGGGGCAGAGCGGCATCACCTACCCTGAGGCGCTGGATGAGGCGCTCTGCTTCGGTTGGATCGATACCAAGGTCAAGAGCGTCGATGCGCAGCGCTTCGCTCAACGCTGGACGCCGCGCAAGAAAAACAGCATCTGGAGCCAGGTGAATATCAAACGGGTTACTGAACTGACCGAGCTTGGCCTGATGCAGCCGGCTGGTTTGAAGACGTTCGCCGAACGGAATCCCGCGCGCGAAAAGCTCTATTCGCATGAGCGACCGGTGCAGGAACTCGATCCGGATTACGAAGCCGAGTTTCGCGGCGATGAGGCGGCCTGGGCCTTCTTCGAGGCGCAGGCGCCGACTTATCAGCGTGTCGTCAGGCACTGGGTAATGGGCGCCAAGCGCGAGGAGACGCGACGTAAGCGCCTTCGTGACGCAATTGATGCGTCGGCGCGGGGCGAGCGGCTGCGCCAGTTCGTCAGCCCGCGTTGGAAGACATCACCGTGAGCGCGGCGCCGGATCCGCTCGAACTGATCGAACTGCAGGCGCGCACACTCTTTCACCACGACCGGGATGGGCGCCTGACCACGATCAACGAACCGGGCGGGCAGCCGGCCCCGCGTATCTTCTTCGGACAAACAGCGCACGGTAATATCTGGCGGGTCCGTCACGACCTGCCGGCTGACCTCATCGCCGAGCTTGAAACCGTGTTTGCCGGAGAGCCGATCACCACTGATCTGCGTCAACCGTCATTGTCTCTACAATGTCTCCTCGATGTCCTGACGGAGCATGCGCCGGCTGAGCGCGTCTGGCAGGGACCAGCCTGGTATGTGCCGGAGTCGGTGGCGGTGCCTTCTGACACCGAGCCGGTCGTCCTCTCGGATCTCGAACTACTGAGCGCGACGTTTGGCGGCGCAATCGAATCATGGATCGACAGCGCGCCCTGCCTGGCGATCATGGAAGACGGACGTCCGGTCTCTGCATGCTTCAGCGCGCGCACATCGGCGGCAGCGTCTGAGGCAGGCGTAGAGACCCTCCCCGCGTACCGGAGTCGTGGCTACGCCAGCGCGGCCACCGCGGCCTGGGCGCAGCACGTTCGCGCGCTTGGTCGCATTCCGCTCTACAGCACCTCGTGGGACAACCTCGCCTCGCAACAGGTCGCCCGGCGGCTTGGCCTCGTGCTGTATGGGGCCGACCTGCATATCACCTGAACATCGACCGTGCGCGGATGCGAATCTCACTCCCGGCGGGTGAGTACGTCGTGCTTCACAGCACGACGCCGATCAACGCACCGCCGGCCGCACCAAACAGCACCACCACCCAGGGGGGAAGCTTCCAGTACACAAGCAAGCCGAAGGCAGCCACCGCCAGGCCAAAATCGGCCTTCTCCCGGATCGCGGTCGTCCAGACCGGCGAGTAGAGGGCCGCGAGCAACAAGCCAACAACAGCGGCGTTGATGCCACGAAGTGCGGACTGAAAGCTGAGTTGCGACCGAATCCGGTTCCAGAGCGGGAGTACTCCGATCACGAGCAAGAATGAGGGGAGGAAGATCGCGAAGAGCGCCAGCAGGCCGCCGAGCCAGCCATGCGGTGAGGGACCGGCGACCGTGCCGAGATAGGCGGAAAAGGTAAAGAGGGGGCCGGGCACGGCCTGCGCCGCCCCGTACCCGGCAACGAAGCGGGCATCACTCACCCAGCCGGGATCGACGACCGATGACTGCAAGAGCGGGAGCACCACGTGTCCCCCGCCGAACACAAGTGCGCCAACGCGATAGAAGCTCGCGATCAGAGCCAGCGGATAACTGGAGATGAATGCACGAAGCAGTGGGAGACCGAGCAGCAACGCAAAAAACGCGACAACACAACCCACCCCGACCCTGCGGCTGATCGCAACACGAATTGGCGCGGCCGGCGTGACCGCTTCGGCCGGAATAATTCGCCAGCCAACCAGTCCGGCACCGGCGATCAAGAGCACCTGAGCCGGGCCGGTCGGCCAGGCGAGCATGATCAACGTCGCGAGGATTGCCATCGTCTGACGCCGTCGATCGGGGCAGAATTGGCGCGCCATACCGAGCACCGCCTGCGCAACGACCGCGACCGCGACCACCAGCAAGCCATGAATCCAGCCCGCATTGATGTTCGTTACATGCTGCACACCATAGCCAAAGGCGATTAATGCCAGCGCCGATGGAAGGGTGAAGCCAAGCCAGGCCGCGAAACCGCCGAAAATCCCCGCGCGAGCGATCCCGATCGAAATCCCAACCTGACTACTGGCGGGGCCAGGCAAAAACTGGCACAGGCCGATCAGATCGCCGTAGGTCTGCTCATCGATCCACTTCCGCTTGCGCACGTACTCTTCGCGAAAATAGCCGAGGTGGGCGATCGGTCCGCCAAACGACGTCACACCGAGTCGAGTCGCCACAAGGAACACTTCCCAAACCGAACCCCGCCCTTGATGGCCTGATATCCCTCCATCGGAGCCCGGCAACGTGGAATCTTCGGCAACAAAAGACGCATTCTCAGAGGTCATCGACACTCCCCGACACGCTACGATGCATACGCATGAGTGAGCTTCTCGCGCTGTCTGGCTCAACGCGTTGATTATCGCAGCAACCCGATTCGACGTCGCCGTGGCACACCGCTGTCGAACAGCGCGATCTCAAACCCTGGCCACGCCAGTAGGAGTTGACTCTCCTGTAGGAGGAGACGGTAGTGTCGGAGCGATGGGGTCGTTTTGAGCACGCGCCCCGCCTTCGTCCGCGATCGAAATCCGCAAGGAGACACCCGATGAATCTGGCAATTTCGCGTATTCATATGATCCTTGGCGGGATCACGATGCTCCTGATCGTCTTACAATTCTTCCTGGCCGGTGTCGGCGTCTTCGGCGCGGGTGATATCGAGATGCACCGAGTGATCGGCTACCT
>CALAGB010000164.1 GCA_937891245.1 uncultured Thermomicrobiales bacterium
TAAAGACGTTCAGGCCCATGGCTAGTCCCCGCTGGGGACTGAGTTCGCGCACGATCCCGCCGAATAGTGGCTGGGGCATGTCGTAGCCAAGCGAGAGCGTCGTGACGAGCAGGGCGGCCAAGAGGATGGGAAGGTGAAGGGCAAGGAGGCAGGCTGACAGCCCACCGATGGTGAGGCCGATCGGGATCAATCGGCTGCGCCCGCGGCGATCAGCGAGCCCGCCAATGGTTGGACCGAGCAGAAATCCGGGGATGCCATAACCGAGAAGCACGAGACCAATACCTACCTCGCTCAGGCCGTACCGCTGGTCGAAGTAGAGGCCGAGCCAGGTGAACACGCCGGAGTGGAACACGGAGTTGACTAGCACGTAAGAGTAGGTGCGTTTTGCCCGTCGAGACCGTAGCAATTTCCGCAGAGCGGAGGTGAGGGTGCGGATCGGCAGTAGGGTACTGCCGTTCGTCTTCGTCACCAAGAGTGGCTGATAAGGGAGGAGGGCGATGAGCACAACGAGCGCGAGTGCGCCTACACCCAGGAAGAGCCCTCGCCAAGTCACGACCGGTTCGAGCATGACGCCAGCGGTCGATCCGAATGCCATCCCCCCGGCCATGGCCCCGAACAGCCAGCCCAGCGGCCGCCCGCGTTCACGATAGGGGAAGAGGTCGCCGAGTAGGGCGAGGGCGAGTGGGACGACGCCGCTGGCGACGAGACCCGTTACGAGGCGCAACACCAGCAGCGCCGCCGCGGATTGCGCCGTGGCTGTCAGTCCCGTGAGGACGATGAAACCAATCAACGAGGCCAGCATGACGGGGCGGCGACCAAGCCGATCTGAGAGCGGACCGTAGATCAAGGTGGCGACGCCGTAGGGGATCAAGTAGGCCGGCACGACTAGCCCCATCGTCTCGATCGAAACTCCAAAGACGCGGGCAAGCCGAGGGATGAGTGGCGCAACCATGAAGGCCTGGAAGAAGATCAAGAAGGTGGCCGCCGAGAGGACCCAGAGCAGGCGAGTGCGGTCCTGGCTCGCCGGTTCAGCGGGCATCCACAGCTCCTCGATCTCTCTTGGCGGTGCAGCGCTGCTCGCTTGTTACCATCGCCCCAAGCTGTGTCTCAGCGTTACGCGCCACGGGAAGACTCGACCTGGTAGCCGAGTTGCGCCAGCTTGATCCGAACCTGGTCGCGGCTGACCAGGGTCGTGTCGATGCTGGCGACCACCTGCTGGTTGTGCGCGCTGGCTCGCACATCCTGAACCCCTGGCAGGCGCCGTAGCGCATTGCCGATGCGCTGCTCGCAGCCGGAGCAGTGCATCCGGTTCTCGCCGGTGATCGTGAATTCGACCATCTCAATCTTCACCATTATTGTTCCCTCTTTTTTCAAGCATGACATTCATCGGCACGTCGTCGATCGACGACATGCCGCCCGCACCCCGCGGTAGCACCCCGCGCACCCAAAGTGCGAGCGCGAGCCAAATTCCCAGACCGAGCACGATCGTAGCCGCCATCAGCCAGAGCCGATCCTGCCCGTACATCCCCCAGTACAGAAGCGCGCCGGCCGCGATGGCCGGCAGGACCGCGCTGCGGCGGCGCACCAGCAGCGACAGCGTCACGAGGGCGATCGAGGCGAGCAAGATCGGCGCTCCTTCGCGTATCAGAAAGCCCCCAACACCACTCGGCCCAGCGGCTGCCTCAGGGGCCTCCATCTCCGCCATTCCTTGGGCCGCGCCAGCACTCACGATACCGAGCCCGGCCAGAATCATCGCTCCGGCACACGCGAGACCACCGAGCAGGCCAGCGAGCAGCGACACCGTGGAACCGGCGATCTGGCTCAGTCTCACGCGTCGCCTCCGATCGTCAGCTGTTCGCCCTCGGCTGCTGGCGGCTGCGAGCGCCCGACGCTGAGGATGGCATCGAAGAACAGCGACGGTCGGCCCCAGAGCGAGTTGATGAAGATCGTGCTGACACTGACGGCCATGGCTGCCATGGCCCAGACCGGGTAGACCAGCCCGGTCATCGCCGCCGGTACCCCGATGCCGTTGAACAGGAACGCCAGCGCCACGTTCTGCCGCGTCTTGCGGTAGCTCCGCCGGCTGATCTCCCGCGCGACCAAGATCGAGCGCAGCCGGTTGCTGAGGATGATGATATCGGCCGACTCGATGGCGATATCGGTCCCACCACCCATGGCGATCCCGACGTCGGCCTGCATCAACGCCGGCGCGTCGTTGATCCCGTCACCGACCATGGCCACGCGCCCCTGCTGCTGCAGCCGACGGGTAATCTCGGCCTTCTCGCCGGGCAGGACGCCGGCGGAGACCTCCGTAATCCCCACCTGGGCCGCCACCCGCCGCGCCGCCCGCAGGTTGTCGCCCGTGACCAGCACTGGCATCATCCCGGCTCGCTGCATCTCGGCGACCGCGTCGATGGCATCCGGCCGCAACTCATCGCCCAGGGCGAGGATGCCAAGCAATTGCCCGGCCCGGCCGACGGCGATTACCGTGCGGCCCGCGTCTTCCAGCCGGTTGATTGACTCGGCAAGAGGCGTGACGTCGCTGCCGTGCTCGGTCAGGTATGAGGGGCGGCCAACCCGCACCTGCTGGCCCCCGATGATGGCCAGTACGCCGCGGCCGGTGATCGACTCGAACTCCGCGACGCTCGGGAGACGCAGCCCCCGCTCGGTGGCCGCCCGCAGCACCGCTTGACCCAGCGGATGCTCGGAGGAGGCCTCCGCCGCCGCCGCCAGTGCCAGCAGCTCGTCGGCATCCCCATCCCCGGTCGTGACGATGTCCGACACGACCGGCTTGCCGACGGTCAGCGTCCCCGTCTTGTCCAGCACGATGTAGTTGACCGAGCGGAAGGCTTGGAAGGCCTCACCGGTCCGCATCAAGATGCCCTGATCGGCCGCCTCGCCGGCCCCGCGCACGATTGAGAGCGGAGCGGCGATACCCACCGCGCAGGGATAGCCCATGACCAGCACGCTGAGCGCGGCGAAGACGGCCCGCTGCAGGTCCGCCTGACCGGTTGCCAACCACGAGCCGGCTGTCCAGCCAAGGAACGCCAGCGCAGCGAGGGCGAGGACGGTGGGCGTATAGACGCGCAGAATGCGATCGACGAGATGCAGGATGCCGGGTTTGAGCGCGCGGGCATCCTCGACCTGGCGCACCACCCGCTGCAGGAAGCTCTCCTCACCGACGGCCGTCACCCGCACCACGAGCGTGCCAAGGCCGTTGATTGAGCCGCCGATGACCGCATCCGCGTCCCCCTTCTCGATCGGTACCGGCTCGCCCGTCACGAAGGATTCATCGACCGCGGAATGCCCGCTCACGACCTCACCATCGACCGGCACCCGCTCGCCCGGTCGGATGCGTACCAGGTCGCCCACGATAACCTCACGGATCGGGACCTCGAGCTCTTGTCCGCCACGCACCACCCGGGCGATGTCGGGCTGCAGATCCAGCAGGCGCTTCACCGCCTGCGAGCTGCGCGTTTTGACCAGGAGGGAGAGCCATTCAGAGAAGATGTGGTAGTTGACGACCAGCACGGCGACGGCGAAGAACGGCGCAGTCGGGTAGCCGTCGGGCCGGACGATCAAACCGATCAGACCGCCGATCAGGCCGGCAAAGGCACCCGCTTCGAGCATAACGTGCTGGTTGAGAATACCCCGACGCAGCGACTGGAAGGCCATCCACAAGATGTGCCGAGCGACACCGAGCGTGACGACAAGGGCGAAGACCCCCACGATCCAGGGGATCAATGGAGCGGTTCGCTCCAGGCTAGGGACGAACAGTGCGCCGGCGAAGAGCAAGCCAAGCACGACCAGCCCAAGCAGCGCCTTGCGCATCCCCGCAGGGCGCAGCAGCAGAAACGCGACGGTGGCCAGGCTCAGGCCGACGATGCCCGGGATCACGAAGGACCACCAGCCCGCGACGTGGAAGATGAGAGCGATGGTGACCAGGCTGAAGCTGATGGCGGTGAGCAGCCGCCGGCCCTCGTGGACGAGTTCGGCCTCTTCCTCCTCGAAAGGCCGCAGCTTGCGCGGATCCCAGACCGTGTAGCCAATGTCCTTGAGGGTATCGATCAGTTCTGCCGGCCCCACCAAGGCCGAGTCGTACTCGACGAGGGCCTGCTCGTGGGTAAGACTGACGGCCACCTGCTCGACGCCAGGCATTTGCCCGAGCGCCTTCTCGATCGTGCCGGTGCACAGCGAGCAGTGCAGCCCTCCGATCCGAGCCCGCAGTCGGGCGTGTCCGGTCGTGCTCGAGGGTTCCTCGGCCCAGTAGGGGGCCGGCTCGGAGTGGATGTTCTCGCGGGTCTTTTCCATGCAGATACCTCGTTTCAGGCGTACCCGGCCGCTCGCGATCGCGCCGCGAGACCGGGCACCTGCATCCTATACCTTACAGTCAACTGGAAGGTCAAGGGGTGCGACGAGGCTCCGAGGTGGTGGATGTCCGTGCGCGCCGGGGAGATCGGAGGATCGGGACCGATACTGCGTCGCTGAGCTGATGGGCGTGCTGCTCGATGATTCCACATACGTAGCCATCCGAGCAGCGTCCATCGCTCGCCTCGGCCTGTAAGGTAAGCAACTCGCGGCGGAAATCATGCAGGGCCTGCAGCTGCGCGTCGATATCCGCGAGTTTCTGCTCGACGAGTTCGTTCAGATAGCCGCAGGGGGCTTCTCCCGCTTGGCCCAACTGGAGAAGCTGGCCGATCTCGGCAAGTGTCAGCCCAACCGCCTGTGCCTTGCGAATGAAGATCAGTCGCTCGCGGTCATCGGGGCTGTAGAGCCGGTAGCCAGCCTCAGTACGCGCTGGTGCGGGCAGCAGGCCGATTGACTCGTAGTATCGGATGGTCTTGGGGTTGAGGCCTAATTGCGCGGCGAGTTCACCGATGCGCAGCGATCGCTTAGTCTCAGTTCCGGCCATGATCTTCTCCCAACTCCTCGTTCCTTAATTGTACTCTGAACATGGGGCCTGAACTTGCTTCCAGCGAAGCACCTACTGCACGTTCCTCGCAACTCGCGACAACGCCGGACTCGCAGGACGTGGTCAAAAGTGTCGCAACGTTCGGCATGTCCTGGAACGGTCCTGACGCAACGACGAGGAATCGCGGGGGTGTGGTCAAAACTGTAGCAACTTGCCGCTTGTCTCTATACCCCAGCCATTGTCGATGCTTGGCAACCGGGGCCACTTGAGAGGGGGACACCCAAGCGGTTCTCGCTAAGAGAAGCCCCTTTCGACCAGATCTGCATTCGATTGCCACGCCCGTGACGCCGCACGCGCAGACGCGCGGCCAAACACAATTTACCCCCGAATCATTGGGAGGCTGTGCCCGCATTCGGAAGAAATCGGCGGCGTCCTAGGTGGTGAACATCATCCAATCGATGATTACGGGGGAAGCCTTTTTCGTTCCGCAAAACGGTGATAGTGCGATAGTCTCCTCGGAGGTCGGCGACGACATCGTACTCGTACCTATGCAGACCAAGGTGAATTCTTCCGCTCGATCTCAATGAACGAGGTCGTAGCGAAGGGGAGGTGCTGCTCGCATTTGGGCGCCACCGTCTCGCTCGCATTATACCCCTGTGAGGTATAGCTGCGTCCCCGCCTCCAGAGACCTTCCACCAAAATACCATAATAGACCAAAATATTTTGATACAATCTGTTTTGTATGAACACCGGGCGAGAGGAACAAAATGATGGCAGTTGATCCGACGATCGCCGCAGCGGGCGACGTCGTGCAGTTCTTCAAAGCGTTATCCGACGAGACGCGTCTCTCGATCGTGCGCCGGCTGACGCTCACCGATCTCCGAGTGGGCGAATTGGTGGCAGAGCTTTGCGCGCCGGCGAATGTGGTGTCGTATCACCTCAAACAATTACGCGCCATCGGGATTCTGCGCGATCAGCGCAGCAGTGCGGACGGGCGCGACGTTTACTACGGCGTGGATGTGGCACGCTTGACATCGCTCTACGCTGCGGCCGGGCTCCTGCTCACTCCGGTCCTCGGCGATGGATCCCACGACAATTCGAACGACTGTTTCAGGCAACGGCGTCCTCGACTCCTCTATCTCTGTACCCACAATAGTGCGCGCTCGCAGCTGGCCGAAGCCATCACGCGCCATGTGGGCGGCGAGCAGATTGAGGTCGTCAGTGCCGGCAGCACGCCGACCAGCGTGCATCCGCTGACGCGGGCGGTGCTCGCCGAGATTGGAGTCGATACAAACGGGTTGACCGCCAAGGCGCTTGACTCCCAGGTTATCCAACCCTTTGACTGTGTCGTCACGGTCTGCGACCGTATTCGCGAGATCTGTCCGGTGTTTCCCGCTGACCCGATGCTGATCCATTGGAGTATCCCGGATCCAGCAGCAGTCACCGATCCAACCGCGCAACACGAAGCATTCCGGCAGGTCCGCGATGACCTTCTGACACGCGCTCGCCTGCTCGTTTCCGTGGTGCAGTCCGGGTATCCCTCCAGCAACGGAATGGGTAACGCATGAAGCTCCCGACGCTCTGGCAGCGTGCGGTCGCGGAAGCGATCGGGACGTTTGCACTCGTCTTTGCCGGCACTGGCGCGGTGATCATCGATTCAGTGACGGGCGGTGGGGTCGGGCATATCGGGGTCGGCTTGACCTTTGGATTGATCGTGATGGCGATGATCTACGCGATCGGACACATCTCCGGGGCCCACATCAACCCGGCGGTGACGCTCGCCTTCGCGACGGCGCGTCACTTCCCCGCCCGGTCGGTCCCGGCCTACCTCGCCGCCCAGTTCCTCGGTGCGACCCTCGCCAGCCTGGCCTTGCGCGCGATGTTCGGGAATGTAGCGCACCTCGGGGCGACCATGCCCTACGGGAGCGCGGTCCAATCGCTGGTCTTGGAGACGATCCTCACCTTCTTCTTGATGTTCGTCATCATGGCCGTCGCGACCGATGTGCGGGCGGTCGGACAAGCGGCGGCCCTGGCGATTGGCGGGACGGTTGGGCTTGAAGCGCTCTTCGCCGGACCGATTTCCGGCGCCTCGATGAATCCGGCGCGCTCCCTCGCGCCCGCCCTGATCTCCGGGACCTGGCAGGCCCAGTGGCTCTACGTGGTCGGACCGATCGCCGGCGCTCTCCTGGGCGCCGTCGTCTATACCCTACTGCGCGATCACCGGACTGGAGGTGCTGCATGACGCGTCTCGCAATCTTTGGCGACATTCACGGAAACCTGCCCGCGTTGGAGGCGGTGTTACACGACATCGCGTCGCAGCCGGCGTTCGATGCGATCTATTGTCTGGGCGATCTGGTTGGCTATGCCCCGTTTCCGAACGAGGTCATCGCGCGGATCCGGGACCTCCAGATTCCGACGATCATGGGCAACTACGACGACGGGACCGGCTTTGATCGTGACAACTGCGGCTGTGCCTATACCCGTCCGGACGATCAGATACGGGGCGATCAATCCTTTTCCTGGACAAAGGCCGCGGTGACGGCGGAGAACAAGGCGTTTCTGCGCCAATTGCTCCCGGACATCCGCGTTACCCACGATGGACGCCGATTCCTCCTGGTGCACGGCAGTCCCCGGCGCCTCAACGAATATCTGTACGAAGATCGGCCGCTGGCCAGCTTTCAGCGACTGGCGGCGACCTCCAGCGCCGAAGTGATCATCTTCGGACACACCCACATCCCCTATGCCAAGTGGGTGGAACAGGTCCTCTTCGTGAATGCCGGATCGGTGGGCAAGCCCAAAGATGGCGACCCGCGGGCCTGCTACGCGATTCTTCAGAGCGATGCGGCCGAGGTGACGGTCCAGTTTCGTCGGCTGGTGTATGACCTTCCTCGGGTCACAGACGCCATCCGGTCGAGCATCTTGCCCGCGGCCTTTGCTCGCATGTTGGAAGACGGCCGCGGCTGAGGCTGGGCACACGGCAACGTGGACGTCCCCGTGTGGGAGGAACGTGATGAATCGCGCAGATCTTCCGATCGCCAGTATCGGCGCCGGGCCGGCAGGCTCGCTGCCGCGGCGCATGTCGTGCGCACTGACCTGACGCCAGTCATCCTGGAGTAGGGCGCTGAGGTTGGAGCGAACATCCGCCGCTGGTCGCATGTGCGTCTCTTCTCGTCCTGGCAGTACAACATTGATCCACGGGCCGCGACGATGCTTGAAGCGACCGGCTGTCGTCGTCCCGACGACGCTGGCTACCCGGCCCTTGATGACCTCCTGACGATGTATCTTCGTACGCTGGCCGCCTTGCCTCAGCTACATCCACATGTGCATCTGCAGACCCGCGTGGATGCGGTCACGCGCCTCGGCTTCGACAAAATGAAACGCGTCGGCCGGGACGGCGCCCCCTTCCAGCTCCAGGTGCCGCATCCGGACGGCCGCGAGGGATCGATCCTGGCCCGGGCGGTCATTGATGCCTCGGGGACGGTCACCAACCCGAATCCGCTGGGTGCGAGCGGGATCCCGGAGCGCGGAGAACGCGCCCTCGCAACATCGATTTATTATGGAATCCTCAATGTGCTTGACACAGCGCGCGAGCGCTACGCCAATCAGCGTGTCCTCATCGTCGGGAGCGAGCATTCGGCCTTCAACGTGGTGATCGATCTGGTCAAGCTCTCGCGGACGGCGCCGGACACCCGGATCGCCTGGGTCGTGCGGCGGACGCTCGGCGACGACGTCTATGGTGCAGGAGCGACTGACGAACCGCCCGCACGCAATCGGCTCGGCAAACGCGTGCGGCAATATGTTGAACGGGCCGACCTCACGCTGAACAGCGACCTCAAGGTCGCCGAGCTCATCGCGACGAGCGAGTGAATCGTGGTGTCCGGTCAGGACGGGGAGGCGCTTCCAGCGGTTGACGAGATCGTGGCAGTGACCGGGTTCCGATCCGAGCGGAGCATCGCGTTAGAGTTGCACCTGGCACTCGATCCCGGCGCCGAATGCCCTCCGGCGTTGGCCCCGTTGATCGATCCCGCCGACTATAGCTGTGACACCGTGCGTCTCCACGGCGCCTACTAGCTTGCGCATCCGGAGAAGGACTTCTATCTCGTCGGGATGAAGAGCTGTGGTCGGGATTCGACCTTCTTGCAGTCGACGGGGTGCGAACGGTTCCAGTCCCTGGTCGCGGCGATCCTGGACGCGGATGTGCCGAGCCATGATCACTACACGCCAGGTGACTGCAGCAGCCGCGCCCGCTGACGAACACGGCAACCGCCAATTTTCGTACTGACCTCCGTGATTTCGATTGAGACGATCCCGTTCACGCCGAGTGGCAGCCAGGTGGCACGCACTGCAGGGGAGGTGCGTCTCCCCATCGCAGCGCGAGACGGTGAAGCAGATGCCGCGCTCAGGGGCGCAAGGCACGGCGCAGCACTGCCACCATCTCCTGGATGGCCGCTTCGGCATCTTGGTCTTGCGCCGCGGCCGCGGCGCAGGCCCGCAGGTGCGCCTCGAGAAGCTCAATCGCAACCTGATTGGCTGCCGCCGTCAGGGCCGTGATCTGCTGCAGAATGTCGAGACAGTAGCGCTCGTCGGCGATCATCTGCCCGATGCCACGGACCTGCCCCTCCATCCGGCGGATCCGCGCTTGCAGCTCGTCCTGCTCCGCCGCGTAGTCCGCGCGAAGGCGCTTATCCACAATATACCCCCTGCTGGTATCTAGTACCGGCACGTATCGTGTGGCTCAGCAATTGCGGCACGCCTGCCGTGAGTATGCCAAGGTGGTCGGGCGCTGGCGACCACACAGAAAGGATCGTCCCATGCCACACCATCTCAGCCAGGAGATGCGCCAGTGCATCCAGCACTGCAGCGACTGCCACAACGTCTGCCTCGAGACCGCTGTCCACTGCCTGGAGCTGGGTGGGACGCATGCCGAGGCGAGGCACATCACGCTGTTACTCAACTGCGCGGAGATCTGCGCGACCAGCGCCGACTTCATGTTGACCGGATCGGGCCTCCATGGTCGTACCTGCGCCGTCTGTGCTGAGGTCTGCGAGCGCTGTGCCGAGTCCTGCGAGCGCGTCGACCCGAACGACGAGACGATGCGTCGCTGTGCCGAGACCTGCCGTCAATGCGCACAGTCCTGTCGCCAGATGGCAGCCTAGCGACCAGGCCTACCAGACGTTGGAGGTCGCCGCCCATGTCGCGCGGCGATCTCCAAGAGGAGGGCATGACCGCATGATCCACCTCCTCAACCTGCTCTGGGATGCCCTCTGGAGCGCCAGCGAGATGTTCTGGGAGGTCCTGTGGCCGCTGATCCTGGGTTTTGCGCTCTCTGGCGCGGTGCAGGCGGTTGTCTCCCACCGCTCGATGGCCCGGCTCCTCGGCAATGACTCGCCGCGCAGCCTCTCGCTGGCAACCCTCTTTGGCGTCGCCTCCAGCTCATGCTCCTACGCGGCCGTGGCGCTGGCGCGCTCGATCTTCCAGAAGGGGGCGAGCTTCACCGCCGCCATGGTCTTCGAGCTGGACTCGACCAACCTGGTCATCGAGCTGGGCATCATCCTCATCGTCTTGATGGGCTGGTCGTTTGCTGCCGCCGAGTTCGCCGGTGGCCTGCTGATCATCCTCCTGATCGCCCTCATCTTCCGCCTGACCCTCACACCCCGGCTGATCGAGCGGGCGCGCCGTCAGGCGGCACGGGGGTTGGCCGGCCGGATGGAGGGGCACGCGACGGTGGACATGAGCCTGACCAAGGGTTCGCTCCGCTCCCGTATCTTGAGTCGGCGCGGCTACACCGCCATCAGCCACTTCTTCGTGATGGACTGGGCCTCGGTCTGGCTCGACGTGGCGGGCGGCTTTCTCATCGCCGGGGCCGTGGCCGCCTGGGTGCCCGACTCCTTCTGGCGCGCCTTCTTTCTGACCGGAAATCCCACGTGGGCGAAGATCGAGGGGCCACTGGTCGGTCCACTGGTCGCGATCGTCAGTTTCGTCTGCTCGGTCGGGAACGTGCCCTTGGCGGCGGTCCTCTGGCGCGGCGGGATCAGCTTCGGTGGGGTGGTCAGCTTCATCTTCGCCGATCTCATCGCGCTGCCGGTGTTGGACATCTACCGCAAGTACTACGGCGGCTGGGTGGCGCTCTATCTCTTGGGCACCTTCTACCTGGCGATGGCGGCCACGGGCTACGTCACCGAACTCCTCTTTGGGGCCTTTGGCATCATCCCGAGCAGTCGTACGGTTGGGGCCGTTACTGCGGGGATCCGCTGGAACTACACCAGCGTCCTCAACCTCCTCTTCCTCTCGCTGGCCGCAGCACTGGTCGTGCGCTTCCTGCGTACCGGCGGTCCGGCCATGCTGCGGATGATGGACCAGCCCGCGATGGACACGAAGACGCACCACGGCCATGAACCACATCAGCATGGGCACGCCGGGCACTAGCCGGCGCGCAGGAGACTGGCACGCATGCTGCACGCTCGCCACCCGTACCGCTCCCATGGCGCTGCGGGTTTCAGCTTGGACCTGATCGTCGCCGTACTCGTCCTGGCGCACGTCACTCGCATGTAAGGCATCGACGTCAACCTGATGAGCGCCATCGAGTCGTATACGCGGGAGAGGACGGCAAGCGGCATGGAGTGCGCCCCGGCTCCTGAGTATGCGACTCGATGACGCCCTGTCAGTCGCGTTGGTGCGCGGAATCTCGAGTTAGGTTGGAATGCCGAGGGCGCGGGCGATCTCCGTTGGGCGATAGCCGAAAACGTGCTGGTTGCCTACCAGCAACAGCGGCGTGGCAAAGATCGGGCTGGCCGCCAATTCGGCCATAGCCGCTGCATCGTCCGTGACGTTGCGTTCGGTAAAGGGGATACCGTGCTGCTGTAACCACGACTTTACCCGGGCACTGTCGGGACAGCCAGTCTGGGTGTAGAGAACGGGGCGATTCATCGGTGTGCCTCCAGCTTGGTCAAGTGAAGCATGGCCCGCGATGTTCAATTAGAGTAAGAGCGATCCGTATGGTGGGGCAGCGAGCGTCAGTGATGTTCATCAAGCCTAGCCAGTCGGCGACCGTCACTGCCGGTGCGGTGAGCAGTATGCTGATGCTCATGACGCGCCGCCTCCTGCTGCATCGATTTCAAGGTATCGTGCGCTGGCGATCCGCCGGTACAGCTTGGCGATCCACTCGGAGAGGGTGGGGGCGGGCATGCGGCTCCAAATCCGAACCGGGCCAACATCGAGGGTCGGCCGGTGGCGGTCGTCAGTTGTACTTGAACCGCGCTTCATGCCGGGCGAGGTCATGACTGATTCCGCATTCGACTGTGGTGCTTGCGAGAGCCCTCGGCTGAACACCATCCGGAGTGCACTCACCGTGGTTGCCCACCCAGATGATCTCGAGTCGCACTGCGGTGGCACCGTCGCCCGGTTGATCGACGCCGGCTGCCAGGTCGCGCTCGTGCTCTGCACCTCAGGCGACTAGAGAGCTCCGACCCTGCTGTACGGCCGGTGGAAATCTCCGCTCGCCGCGAGCACGAGCAACTGGAGGCCGCCGCGATCCTGGGCTCGGATACACACCGATCCGCCCGCGGTCATAGCTGCGTACCGGTGCAGATAATCAGAGAAATAACGTCGATGCCGACATCAGTCCCCGTTTTCGATCACGAGGTCGTCAGTGCCGCGCCTAGCGCATTCCACCCCAAACCATGCGCGTGAACGCTCGCCCAAATGACGTCGCCGTGCTACAGTCACGTTAAGGATTGAATAATTACTCAGGCCTACGTGCAGGAGACAGGAGCGGAGAACCATGGCGAGACCCTCGAAGGCGGAGCAGCGCGCCGTCGCCGACGACTGGGCTTGCGGCGAACGAGTCGTCCACCTTGAGGCGGTGCAAGCAGCTCGTGCCGATCTCCCGGCACAGTCGCTCCTGGCTGCCATGGCCGACGTCTTCGCCGCCCTGGGGGACCTGACGCGCCTGCGTATTGTCTCCGCCCTACGCGAGCGAGAGCTCTGCGTCTGTGACCTGGCGGCCACCCTCGGACTGACCGACTCAGCCATCTCCCATCACCTGCGACACCTACGCCAGCTTGGCCTCGTGCGCCCGCGCCGCGCCGGGCGCTTAGTCTACTACGCGCTTGACGACCAGCATGTCTCTAGCCTGCTGTCCCAAGCGCTCGATCACGTCGACCATCAACTGGAGGAGAACAAATGACCACCGCGCCACCTGACCTCGTCCAGCAGACGCTCCCAGTTGAGGGCGTGACCTGAGGGGGCTGTGCCGCCACGCTCGAGCAGAGCGTGGGGCAGCTCGCTGGGGTCCAGCGAGTCTCGGTTGGGTTCCCGTCGGGACGGATGACGGTCAGCTACGACGCGGAACAGACGGATCTCGCAGCCATCGATCGTCGGGTGAGAGAGAGCGGTTACCGGCTAGCCCCAGCCCCCGGGACTGTGCCAGCCGAAATGGCACTAACCGGCTGGCGCCGGCTCTTCACCGGCCGCGAGCGCCAGCAGCTGTTGCTGGGAGGACTATTCCTGGTGGCTGGCGGGCTGCTCGACTTGACCGGTTTCCCGTCGTGGGTCGCGCGATCCGGCTTCGCCTTGGCCATCCTCGTGGCAGGCCTGCCAGTTGCCCGCCAGGGCTGGCGCACGCTGCGCACCAGTCACCGGCTCGATATTAACCTGCTGATGACGATCGCCATCCTCGGCGCTTCGCTCAGCGGCGACTGGCTGGAGGCGGCCACCGTGGCTGTTCTCTTCTCCCTTGGCGAGGTCTTGGAGGGGGCGAGCGCTGAGCGGGCCCGCCGCTCGATTCGCTCCCTGATGGAGCTGGCGCCCCCCGACGCGCTGGTGCGCCGTGCTGGTGGCGAGGTCCGGGTGCCCCTTGGGGAGGTTGCGGTCGGGGATCTGATCGTTATCCGGCCGGGGGACCGGGTCCCGCTCGATGGCATCATCACCCACGGCGACTCGAGCCTCAACGAAGCGCCGGTCACTGGGGAGTCGCTGCCAGTCGAGAAGGGGCCGGGCGCAGTCGTCTACGCCGGGACTATCAATGGCTTTGGGGCGCTGGAGGTGGAGACCTCGCACACGGCGAGCGACTCGACCATCGCTCGCATCATCCGGTTGGTCGAGGAGGCCCAGGAGCGAAAGGCACCGACCCAGCGCTTCGTCGACGTCTTTGCCACCTATTACACGCCGGCCGTCGTCCTGCTGGCGATCTTAGTGGCAGTCGCTCCACCGCTCCTGCTCAATGGCAGCTGGTGGAGTTGGCTCTACCGGGCCCTAGTGCTGCTTGTGGTTGCCTGCCCCTGCGCGTTGGTCATCTCCACCCCGGTCACCATCGTCTCCGCCCTCGCAGCGGCCGCTCGCCGCGGCGTGCTGATCAAGGGCGGGGCGGCGCTGGAAGCTGCCGCTGGGCTCCAAGCGCTGGCCTTCGACAAGACCGGCACGTTGACCCTGGGGACGCCTGTCGTGACCCAGGTTATCTCCCTCGACGGACGGAGTGAGGAGGAGCTGTTGCGGGACGCGGCCGCTCTCGAGCGCTACTCCGAGCACCCGCTGGGGGCCGCCATCGTCCGAGCGGCCACGGATCGCGCGATCGACGTCGCGCAGCTACCGGTAACCGAGGTGCAGTCGCTGGCAGGGCACGGGGTCGAAGGGTGGCTCGGCGCGACCCGGCTGCGGGTCGGGACACGCAGACTGGTGCTCGACGGGGCGGCTGATCTCGACGTTGAGGGACAGCTGGCCGCGCTCGAAGCGGACGGCCAGACGGCGGTGCTGGTTGGAATCGGTGAGCGGGTGGCCGGCATCATCGCGCTCTCCGACGAGCGGCGCCCAGAGGCGGCGGCGGCGCTGCGAGCGATCAAGAAGGCCGGCATCCGCGAGACGGTGATGCTGACCGGGGACCGGCGTGCGGTGGCGGAGTCGGTGGCCGCAGCGATTGGAGTGGACCAGGTCGAAGCCGAGCTGCTGCCGCAGGACAAGGTGGCGGCCATCGAACGGCTGTTAGCGCGCTACGGGGCGGTGGGGATGGTCGGCGACGGGATCAACGACGCCCCGGCGCTCGCGACCGCCACGGTTGGGATCGCGATGGGTGCGGTCGGCTCCGACACTGCCCTGGAGACGGCCGACATTGCACTGATGAGCGACGACCTCAGCCAACTCAGCGGCGCCCTCCAGCTCTCGCGCCGGACCAAGCGGGTGATTGCCCAGAACATCGCCCTAGCGCTCGGGCTCAAGCTGCTCTTCCTGCTGCTGGCAATCGGCGGGGTGGCGACGCTGTGGGAAGCGGTCTTCGCCGATGTCGGCGTCTCGCTGCTCGTCACCGCGAACGGCTTACGGTTGCTCCGCAGACCCGCCAGCGAGCGCGAAGGGAAGGCGTAATGCATACACATGGTGTCGCTACAGGACGGCGGCTCTGGCTCTCGGCCGCGGTGACGCTGCTCTTCGTCGTCACCGAGTTCGTCGTCGGCTGGCGAGCCAACAGTCTGGCCCTGATCTCCGACTCGGGCCACAATCTGACCGATGTCGCCGCGCTGCTCCTCAGTGCTTGGGCCTTCGCGATGGCGACCAAGGCTCCTGACCGGCGGCGTAGCTTCGGTTACCACCGGGTCGGCGTACTGGCGGCGCTCGCCAATGCCCTGACTCTGATCCTCCTGGCCGGCTACATCTTTGTCGAGGGCTATCAGCGACTGGTCCACCCGGAGCCGGTCGCAAGCCTCCCGATGATTCTGGTCGCGGCGATAGCATTGGCGCTCAACACCTCCATTGCCTGGGCGCTGCACCACGGCAGCCACGACGTCAATGTCCGGGCCGCCTTCATCCACATGGTGGGCGATGCGGTCTCCTCGGTCGGGGTCATTCTCGCTGGCATCGGCATCTGGCTGACTGGCTCGACCTACTGGGATCCGGTTGTCTCGCTGTTGATCGGCGCCTTCATCCTCTGGTCGAGCTGGGGCATCATCCGCGAGACGGTCGAGATCCTCATGGAGAGCACGCCGAACAAGATCGACCTCCGCGACCTGGTGCGAGAGGTTGGAGCCGTGCCGGGAGTCGCGAACATCCACGACCTGCACGTCTGGAGTCTGAGCTCCAATGTCCAGGCGCTCTCAGCCCACATCGCATTGGCGGATCGTGCGGCCGACGGCAGCGAGACGCGCGCCATCCTCTCACAGGTCCGGCACGTCCTGCGCGAGCACTACCAGATCGACCACACCACCCTGGAGACCCACTGCGGGGATGAGGCCGAGGAGGTTGAGGAACGGGCGACCTGCGCCCTGTGGCCGGAACGCCTGACGCTCATGCACTATGGTCACCACCACGACCATGCCCACAGCCACTAGCCCCAGCGGTGAGCCACGCTGTTAGTCTTACTGCCAGCTACGCCCTCCTCCCGCTCGGGGCTACCCTCCTGGGCGCGCTCGCGGCTCTGCTCCACCTGCCCGGTCCGCAGCTGCGCAGCGGAATGCAGCACTTCGCGGCCGGGGTGGTCTTTGCCGTCGCCGCGGTCGAGCTGCTGCCGGACGTAGTGGCCTCCCACACGCCGCTCGAGGTCGCGCTGACCTTCTCGTTGGGGGTGGGGCTAATGCTTGGGCTGCGCGTTCTGCTTCCCGGGGCGGAAGGAGAGGTCCGCACCGAAGGCAGCCAGCTCCCGCTGGCCCTGCTGGGCGCGGTAGCGATCGACGTCTTTATCGACGGTCTGCTCCTGGGGATCGGCTTCGCCCTGGGCGCCAAAGCCGGGCGGCTGTTGGCCCTAGCACTGACCTTGGAAGCGCTCTCGCTGGGACTGGCGACGACGCTGGCGTTGATGGAGGTGAACACCCGGCGCCGGGCCATCCTGCTCACGATGCTGGGGGTGGGGCTCCTCTTCGTCATTGGCGGCGTGTTCGGGGCCGCTGGGCTCAGCGGTCTCTCGGCGCATGCGCTCTCGCTGGTGCTGGCCTTCGCGTTGGCGGCGCTGCTGTTCCTCGTCACCGAGGAGCTGTTGGTCGAAGCGCACGAGACGCCCGATGTGCCCTACGTGACGGCGCTCTTCTTCGCCGGCTTTGTGCTCTTTCTCGTCCTCGGGATGGTGAGTTAGGCTCGCTTTACTGCGGCGGGAACCGCGTTGCAGCTAACGGTCGCAGCGCCATGAGATCCATAACCGATGGATTAGTCAACAGCGACTCAATCCAATTGAGGCATTGACTGGAGAAGCACGTAGGCTGGTCCGAAACCTGCGTTCCCTCGTCACCTGAAAGAGAGTCACGTGAACGCCTGGCAATTCTGGACGATCCTCGCTTGTCTATTTCTCTTAGGGTTTCTCTTGGGTGGCGCTACCCGTTCAAAATGGATGCTCCTCCTCCCACCGGGCATCACTGCGCTTTGGATACTCTCTATTCGACGAACAACGGACACTGAACCTGAGCTCACGTGGTTCTGGACCTACGTCGCCATCGTCGTGATCTATATGATTCCCGGTCTTGTCGGTGTCACCCTCGGTATTGTGGCGCGAAACGTTCTTCGGCGACGCTTCTGACGGGGCCACGAGCGAGGTGAGACAGGTGCCCCACATCGGAGCCAACGATTCCCCCGGTGGTCCATGAGACGGTTGATGTTTATCGCCAAGCGCGGGTCGCAGGAGCGTGGTCAAAACTGGACCGACGTTCGGTTTGGCTTCGGAGAGCCGCGAAGCGACGATAAGGGACCGCGAGCCCAGCTACAGCCGTGTGCAGAAAGGTTGGTCATCCGCGGGGCTGGTGCCCTGCTCCTCCGGTAGGGGCCGCCCCGTGGCTGCCCGGGTCGCCGACCAACGGACCCCATCGTAGGGGTTCCCGGGCAGCCACGGGGGGCGGCCCCTACCAGGCGCGGCCAATCAATCTGCAAACCGCTCTAATGCGCCACGGGGCTCGCGGGGTGTGGTCAAAACTGTAGCAACTTGGGGCTTGTCTCTATACCCCGCATGCCGGATCGCGGGCAGTTTGGCCGTGGCTGGATGGGAGCCGCCCCCGATGAGCATCCCGCTCACGTGCGCCAACGCGACGAGCTGTGCGATCAGGAAGTCCAACCAAGGGGAGCGGATCGTTTGTAGCTTGCGGAACACGCTGGCGATCAACGTCGTCACATCGGCCGTCCTCACGGTGCCGCTGCGGGCGCCGCTCGTGCGCCCCAGGCCGGCGCCTCGCCTCCGGATCGCCCGTGGAATAGCGCTCAATGAAGAGGATCCCCGTTGCTGGACCACGCACGTACTCGCACATTGTCGACATATCCAGTCTGGGTGTAAAGAATTGGCATCGGCTTGAGTTCTCTTCCATCAGTGACGGTCGTACATTCAGACTCAAGCTGGACAATTCGGAAAGATGGTGGTCAACCGACCAATTCCTTGGGGTTGTCGTTTAGTCCCTCCGTGCGGCGATCGAACACATGTCCGTTCTCGACACGCGCGATTGGTATCGTCTCTCAGCGCTGTACGTAAACACCACAACCCCTCTAGAGATCGCGTCACGGAGTTCCCTCGTTACGTGCGCTCTAAATTAGATGTCACGCTTGCCACCTTGATACTGCCCAAGCTACTCCTTGCAGTTGCAAACGTTTGCAGAGATACTTGTGAACGCCGATGTGGCGCTTACGGCCCATCATGCCGATACGAGGCGACGAAGGGTTGGGATATGGGTGGGTTGATCCAGTCGATTGAGCAAGTCTTCGACCCGGGTGAGCGGCGTCGGCTCGGTGTCTTCCTCGGTATCGCGTTGCTCCTGCACATTGTCGGCTGGGGCATCCTGCTGCTCTATGTTGCGCCGCGCTATCCGGCGATGCTTGGGCTGGGCGGCTTGGCGTACACCTTCGGTCTGCGGCATGCTTTTGACGCTGACCACATATCCGCGATCGATAACACGACGCGCAAACTCCTGCAAGACGGTAAGAAGCCAATGGGGGTTGGCTTCTTCTTCTCATTAGGGCACTCGACCGTTGTCTTTCTGATCTCACTTGCCCTTGGTCTGGCGATCAAATTCGTCGTCCAAGGCGTTGTTGAGAGTAACGGCGAGATGAAGAACGTCGGAAGCGTCATTGGTACCGGAGTGTCGGGTGTCTTCCTCGTCTTGATCGGCATCCTCAATCTTCTGGTCCTCCTCGACATTGTGCGGGTCTACCGGCGGATGAAGCAAGGGCAGTACGATCATCAGGAGTTGCATGAGGAACTGACCACGGGCGGCTTCATGACCCGCATCTTCGGGCGCCTCTTCAAAGTCATCACCGCAAGTTGGCAGATGTATCCGATCGGCTTCCTCTTCGGGCTCGGGTTCGACACCTCCAGCGAGGTAGCACTGTTGGCGATTTCGGCTGGCGCCGTAGCCAAGGCGCTGCCGATCGTGGCGGTCCTCTGCTTGCCAATCATCTTCGTCGCCGGGATGTCGCTGATGGATACGGCCGACGGAGCCTTTATGGCGAAGGCCTATCTCTGGGCCTTCTCGAACCCGGTTCGCAAAGTCTTCTACAATTTGACGATCACTGGGTTATCGGTCTTCGTAGCGCTCTTCGTCGGAAGTATCGAGCTGTTGCAGATCTTGAGTAGCCAGCTCAATCTGACCGGCGGCTTGTGGAGCATCATCAACCACATCGACTTCAACATCATGGGCTTCATCATTGTCGGGGTCTTCTTCCTGACTTGGATTGGCGCGATGGCGGTCTGGAAGACGCGCCATATCGAGGAACGCTGGGGCGCGATGGTCGAGGAGGACTAAATGATGGGCCAGCTTGGGTTACCCAAGCTGGCCCTGGGCGTATCGTCGGGACAAGGTCCAATTTCCATATTGAAGTGCTTCGACAGTCTACGACGTTTCATCCTTCGTCACAACGTATTGTGACGGATTCGCATCGAACGCCTTTTTGCAACCCGGGCAGCAGAAATAATACGACTGTCCCTGGTATTCACTCGTGTAGCGTGCGCTCGTGGGATCGACCTCCATCCCACACACGGGATCCGTTGCCATGCTCGTCATGTGTCGCATCTCCTTCGATTAACCGCGCGCTGTTAGGCAGCACGACCGTCGACTGCCGTCACTGGATAATCCTCCTCCTGAAGCACCTCTTGGAACTTGGCGACGTTAGTCCGACTCTCATCGTAGTCGACGCGCACCTGGTGCTCCGGGATATTCACCTCAACCCCCACGACTCCGTCGAGCGGCGTGAGCGCGTTCGTAATCGCCCGCTCGCAATGCTCACAGGAGATCTCGGGAACCGTCAAAATTGTGATTGCCATTGGACTTCCTTTCCTTCGTGCTAATCCATCCAACTCAACTGAACAACCGTCAAGAGCCCGAAACGGTAATCGTGCCGTGCATCCCCGCCGCATAATGCCCCGCGACATGGCAGCCGAAGTAGAGAGTGCCGGGCTGTCGGAACGTGTAAACGAGCGTCGCGGTTCCACCTCCGGGGATGGCGATGGCGTTCGCGCTATTTTCCGACATCAGACCGTGTGCGTTTACTCCATTCATCTCCTCCTCGTGCTGCTCCTGAACCTGAGCGTCGCCGATCACGAACTCATGCTCGCTGACTCCGGAATTCTTCACCGTAAACGCGATCGTCTCTCCGAAATGAACATTGATCTCGGACGGATCAAAGCGCAGTTGATCGCTGGCGTCGATGGTGACGATGCGGTCGGCCGCGGCGACGTTCACCGGGGCAGCCGCGACCATGCTGCTCATCCCGTTGCTGGATGAGCTCATCGAGCTCATCGAACCGGTTTTCGTTGACAGGGCGAGCGCTCCGGCTCCGATTGCCAGAGCAACCAGCGCAATCCCGACGAGGTAGGCGTATTCACCGACTCGGGCGCGTAGCGCTGGATGCAAGATCTCCTGCGCGTTCCGTGGCGCGCGGAAGCCGCGCAAGCGCAGCGCGTTTGTGACCACGCTCACGCTGCTCATCGCCATCGCCGCGGCGGCCAGCATCGGACTGAGCAGGACATGCGCGAACGGGTAGAGGACGCCCATGGCGACCGGAACCAGGATCACGTTGTAGCCAAAAGCCCAGAAGAGACCCTGCTTGATGACGCCGACGGTCTTCCGAGACAGCGCGATCGCCGTAACGATCGTCCGCAGGTCGCCGCCGATGAGCGTGACATCGGACGCAGCCATCGCCACGTCAGTGCCGGTGCCAATGGCAATGCCCAGATCAGCTTGAGCCAGTGCCGGTGCGTCGTTGATGCCGTCACCGACCATCGCGACGACCTTGCCCTCGGCCTGCAGCGCCTTTACCTGCTCCGCCTTCTGCTCGGGCAAGACGTCGGCAAGGATGTGCTCGATCCCGACTTCTCGCGCGATCGTTTCAGCGGTCGCACGATTATCGCCGGTAAGCATCCAGACTTCGAGGCCGAGCGCGGCGAGCTCCTCGACCGCGGCACGCGACTCGGGTTTGAGCGTGTCCGCCACCGCGATGACGCCTCCCGCCTCGCCATCGACCGCCAGGTACATTGGCGTCGCACCGTCACGTGCAAGCTCCGCCCCGTGCTCCGACAGTCCATTGAGGCTGACACCCTGTTGCTGCATCAGTGCCGCATTCCCGATGGCGAGGTCGTGGCCCGCAACCCGTGCCAGAATGCCTCGACCGGTAACTGAGTTGAATTGGTCAACCCCGGGCAACGGTAGACCAAGTTCGCGCGCCCGAGCGACGATCGCCTCCCCGAGTGGATGTTCGGAACCGGTCTCCGCAGCTGCTGCCAGGGTCAGCAGCTCATCCTCTGACCGCCCGTTGACGCTGATGATTCGCGTCACCGCCGGTTTGCCCCGAGTAAGGGTGCCGGTCTTATCGAGGACGATCGTGTCGATCTTTCGCGCCTGCTCCAGCGCATCTCCGCCACGGATGAGGATGCCGTGCTCGGCCGCCTTGCCGGTCCCGACCATGATCGCGGTCGGTGTTGCCAGGCCGAGCGCGCAGGGGCAAGCGATGATCAAGACCGAGATCGCGGCGGTGAGCGCCAGCGTCAACGTCGGCCCGAAGACGAGCCAGCCAACGAAGGTGAGCCCCGCCAGCACCAGAATCGCCGGCACAAAGTAGCCAGCGATCGTATCGGCGAGCCGCTGCATTGGTGCCTTGGAACCTTGCGCGTCCTCCACCAGACGAACGATCTGGGCCAGCGTCGTGTCCCGACCAACCTTGGTCGCGCGAAAGACGAAGCTGCCCGTCTTATTGAGCGTCGCACCGATGATCGGATCGCCCGACGCCTTCTCGACGGGTAAGCTCTCGCCCGTCAGCATGCTTTCGTCGACAGCAGATGCCCCCTCGACGATGATGCCATCGACCGGGACCTTCTCGCCGGGGCGAACCCGTACCAGATCACCAACGCGAACCGTCTCGACCGGGATGTCGGTCTCAACGCCGTCGCGGATAACTCTGGCGGTCTTCGCCTGCAACCCCATGAGCGCCTTGATCGCGGTGCCCATCTGCTTCTTGGCCCTGGCCTCCATCCAACGACCGAGCAAGATCAGGGCGATGATGATGACGGC
>CALAGB010000165.1 GCA_937891245.1 uncultured Thermomicrobiales bacterium
CGACCGACCTTAGAGAAGCCCGGCTTCTCGCGCGCGGATGGCCGCCTGGGCGCGATCCGCCACTTGAAGCTTGCTGAAGATATTCGACACGTGGTTGCGCACGGTTTTCAAGCTGATGTACAGCTCGTTGGAAATCTCGAGATTGCTGCGCCCTTGCGCGATCATGGTCAGCACCTCGCGCTCGCGGTCGGTGAGTTCCGGGAAAGGGGGAGCAACAGTGCCCATGGCGGTAAAGAAGCGCATCAAGCGCCGGGCGATGGCCGGGCTGAAGATCGCCTCGCCGCTTGCCACGGCTCGGATCGCACGCAGCGTTTCCGCTTTGCGCGCGCCCTTCAGCAGATAGCCCCGTGCACCGGCTCGCATCGCCGCGAAGACCGATTCGTCATCCTCGAACATCGTGATCACCAGCACGCCGATATGCGGGCGTGCCGCTACGAGCTGGCGCGTCGCCTCAATGCCGTTAAGATCGGGCATCTGCAGGTCCATCAGGACGACATCGGGCATCAACCGTCCGGCGAGCTTCAGCGCCTCGCCGCCGGTCCCGGCCTGACCGATAACCGTGAGGTCCGGTTGTGCCTCCAACAGGCCGCACAGACCGTCGCGAAACTCAAGGTGATCGTCAACGATGAGGATGCTGATCGGCTCATGCTCCATGAAAGTCTCCCCGGTGGCCGAGTTGAGTCGCCGTGAAGTGATTCGGGTTGGCTCGGTCAAGTGAAAAACTCGCGGCCAGATTGCTCATCGCGCGTAAGCCGCAATTCTAGCTGAATCGGCAGGTCACCACACGCCGGCTTGCCGAGCCGGCGTGTGATGATCGAGCGACCGGTGGCTAGACGTAGCTTTCCCGTGCATCGTGCGTCAGGACAAGAACGATCGTCACCGCGCTCACAATCGCGCTGGCTGTGGCCGCCACAACGACGAGGGTTGATGGCCCGTCGATGATTCCCCCCGCGGACGACAGGACGTTGATAACCGAAATCACGACGGTGGCGATCATCGCCCAGCGATGGCAACGCCAGAGCCCGAAGGTGACCGGTAGACCGGCCAGACCGAGGATGAACCCAAAGACGACGGCGGTGGTTGGGACGTCGTTGGATGAATTCGGGAACAGAATAAACGCGATGTTCGAGACCGCAACGACGAGCATCAGGATGCTCGCGATCGTGACGGCGGCCGGCCGGGCGGCGGTCGCCGGTGTGGAGAAGGTCCGTGACATCTGCGTACTCCCTTCACTGCGCTTCGAATCATTGCGGCAGCACTCCTGTCGCCTGGATCCAGCATAGGAAGGCGCTGTCCCGCCGTCCTGAGCCTGACGCCCCAATCATGAGGGAAGAATTCCCGATTCTCGTGGGATGAACGGGTGGCACGCCACGCAAATGGCAACAGTGAAATGACGATCCCCTCTCCACCGGTTGGAGAGGGGATCGCACGGAGCGAGAAGGAGGAACACGTTCCCCCCGGCGGCTACGGGTTGAGCTTGATGATCTGAGCCTGGTTTGGAATCAGACTCATATTGGTGATATAGATGTCGCCTTCGGCGGACACCGTCACCGCGTTCGGCATGATCAACCCGTCGCTGGTGACGAGGGTGCGGGTTCCATCCGGAGCGATCCGGTAGAGCGCGCCACCAGCATCAAAGTTCAGGAACCCATCCTTGGCCATCTCCAGCACGTAGAGCGAGCCGTCGGGACCGAACGCCACCGAGATGATGTTGCTGAAGCCGTCGGCGAAGACGCTCTTCTCACCGGTGGTTGGGTCGATTTTCCAGACACGTGCCGTGCCAGGAATGAAAGGCCCGCCAGTGAGTTCGCCGACGTAGTAGAAGCCGTCAGGTCCGAGCGCGATCGAGTTCGGAACCGGTTCCTGCTCAACGCTCGTGGCTCCGCCCAGCATCTCCTTAAAGTCCGGCGGGAGATTGTCCGGAACATCAACGGTGCGGTTCGGGAACGTCGTCACGACGCTGACATTGCCTTCAGCGTCGACTTCGAGCAAGTCATTCCCGCCGGCATCGACGACCAGTTGCTTATCGCCGAGGTCGAGAACCGCGTAGGGATTCGAGTCGAGCGGCCCACCGGCCGGATTTTGCTCGGTCTCGATGGCGGAAATGTCTGCGACGTCATGGATGGAGCCATCCGGATCGACCCGGAAAAGATGCCCGGCCTTGTCACCGAAGCCGGCCGGGAGTTGATCGCGATCAGCCGGATCGCCACCATAACCCACGACGAAGTAGATCGTCTTGCCATCCTTAGAGGAGACGCCGGACGGTCCGGACGCGCCCTCGTCGCCCGCGGTTGACGGTAGCCCGGTCGCCGCCTGCGTGACAGTGCCATCAGGCATGATCCGCAGGATCGATGCGGTATCGCCGAAGCAGGTCTGAGACGTCCCGCCTTCCGGACTCGGCACTTCGGCACAGACGTCGCCGCCCGTTCCAGCGTCCGCCACCAGGAGAGATCCATCGCCTGCCGTCGTCAGGCCGAACGGCCCGTTGAGGTCACTCGCGATGACGGTGAAGGGCTCGACTGGTTGCTCACCGCCCTGGAGGAGCGCGTTGCCGAGGAGACCAAGCTGGACATCGAAGCGTTCCGGCCAGGAACCGGCCCACCACTCAAAGCGAGCGCGCTCGAAGTACTGGACGGTCGCGCCGTCTTCTACGAACTCCTGACTGATCGGGTAGCCGAAAACGGCGAGGCCGCCGTACATTTCCCAGTAGGCTTTAAAACCGTTCGAAAGTGAGTGCCCGGTGGCCTGGAACAACGTGCAATTCTCGCTGGTGGTTCCGGCCGGACACGCGTTGACGGGCGCGAAGGCTGGACCGCCGCCCAAATTGTTCATGGCAACGTATTCGTTGCCGACCAGACCAAGTTGGACGTCGAAGCGCTCGGGCCAGGAACCCTGTCGCCACTCGAAGCGAGCGCGCTCAAAGTACTGGACCGTCACCCCGTCTACGACAAATTCTTCGGTGATCGGCATCCCGTAGATTGCCAGACCTCCGAATGTCATCCAGTAATCTTTAAATCCAGCGCAGAGGTTGTGCTGTGTTTCGTTGAAGTACCAACACCCAGGTTTCGCGGAGGCTGCTTGTTGTTCCGTGCTGGTTGATTCAGCGCCAACGCTTGCGACGGTCGTGCTCAAGAGAGCTGCAACTACGAGGATCGTCGTAAGTAGCCGCCTGAACATCTTCACTCCTTATCAACAGGCGATCGGTCTGCAGACGAGAGAGAGCGAAGGTCATCTCATCTCGATCGTTTCCCTCCATTCACTCAATCGCGGATGCTGCTGCCGGCCGGCGCGTATACGAACGGTCATCGATGCTCACTGCGCTTGCGTCTCGATGTTGAGCGGCGGGTTAACTTGACAGGGCTGGCGGGAGTATATCTTTGCTGCGATACGCGCGCACGGTTGCTGTCAATAGTCTCAGAATTGAGGCCGTCGCTCCTGTATTCTGAATTTGGACACACTTCTAGACCGACCTCCGACATGTCGAATCTCATGACTGGTCATGGACCACAACTGCCGGGGGCACATTCTCGCGTCGCGCTGGAGCGTCGGCGGTGGCCGGCAGTCGATAGGATACACTACGAATACGGTCGGAGCGAGTTCGTGAGCATGGACACGTGAACGGCCGGAACAGACAATGAGGAGCTGGAGTGGAGAGACCGTTCGAGAAGCAGGTTCCGGCTGTGTCGGTCGCCGGGCGCGGACGGGTGGTGTTGGCCGCGTGGATTGAGTTGATGCCGCGGAGCGTCCACCGGTGACGCAGGTGCAGGTGCTTGACCGCACGTTCGATATTCTGGAGCGATTGGCCGCTGCCGGTCGCGATCTCGGTGTTTCGGAACTGCACGCCGAGCTTGGCTTGCCACTCGGGACGATCCACCGTCTACTGGAAAACCTGGTGCGGCGCGGCTATGCCGCGCAAGATGCGACGACGCGGCGCTATGGACCGGGGCCGAAGCTGCTGGAGATCGGCGCCCTGGCGCTGGTGAGCGCGCGCTTCGATCTGCACCGCATCGCCCACCAGCAACTCGAAGCGCTCACCGCCGCCACCGGAGAGACGAGCAACCTGGTGGTACCGCAAGGTAATGACGGCGTCTACATCGATCAGGTCACCAGCCCGCACCTCGTCCGCATGTTCACCGAAATCGGGCGCCGGGCACCGCTCTATTGCACCGGCGCCGGGAAAGCGATCCTCTCCGGCCTCAGTCCAGCGTTCGTTGACGAGTACCTGGCGCGGGTGACCCTTGAACCATGGACACCCCAGACCCGTACGTCCGTCGACGCGTTGCGCGCCGACCTGGTGGCCGCTCGTGAACGGCGCTACGCGCTTGATAACGAGGAGCGTGAGCTCGGTGTGCGTTGTGTCGCCTCACCGATCTTCGACGTCACCGGTCGCTGCCTCGGTGCCATCAGCATCTCCGGCCCGACGACCCGTGTCACCACCGCCGCCATTGAGCGCATCGGACCCGAAGTCCGCCGCGCTGCCGAAGCGTGCAGCGCCCAGTTAGGACATCGGTAGGCGGGGGTGAGTGCCATCCGCCCCTCCCCACGTTATTCCGCCTCAAGCACCGGGTACGCCAGCAAGGTCAGGAACTCGACGAACGTTTCGTTGAGGACGAGGGAGTCGAGGATATCCTCGGCTTCGCCGTAACGGGCGGTGTCGCGTCCGCCGAGCTTGGCGATCTCCTCGTCACGGATGCGGGCGTAAAGCTCGGGCGTGACCAACTCGCCGCTGTCGAGGCTTGCCTGGAGCTGGATCCATTGCCAGAGCTGGGCGCGCGAGATCTCGGCAGTGGCAGCGTCTTCCATCAGGTTGTAGATAGCGGCCGCACCGGTTCCTTTGAGCCAGGAGTTGATGTACTGCAGCGCGACGCTGATGTTGTTCCGGACGCCCGCTTCGGTGATCGCGCCGTCCGGTACCAGCGGATCGATCATCGCTCCAGCGAAGACGCTGACATCATCGCGCTGGCGCTCCTTCTGGTTCGGTCGATCGCCGAGCACCCGGTCAAACGCCTCTTTGGCAATCGGCACGAGGCCCGGATGAGCGACCCAGGTGCCGTCGAAGCCGTCGCTCGCCTCGCGCTCTTTGTCCTCCCGCACTTTGGTGAGCGCCAATTCATTCGCTTCCGGATCGCGCCGGGTCGGAATGAAGGCCGCCATGCCGCCCATGGCGTGCGCGCCGCGCGCGTGGCACGTCTTGACGAGCAGTTCGGTGTAGGCGCGCATGAACGGTACGGTCATCGAGACCTGGCCGCGGTCGGGGAGCGGTAGTTCGGCCTGATCGCGCAGCGTCTTGATGAAGCTGAAGATGTAGTCCCAGCGGCCGGCATTCAGCCCGGCGGCGTGCTCGCGCAGCTCGTAGAGGATCTCTTCCATCTCGAAGGCGGCCGGCAGCGTTTCGATGAGGACGGTGGCGCGGATCGTTCCGCGCGCGATGCCGAGCGCATCCTGCGCCGCGTTGAAGACGTCGTTCCAGAGTCGTGCTTCCAGATGACTCTGCATCTTGGGCAAGTAGAAATAGGGGCCGCTGCCACGGGAGATGAGTTCTTCGACGTTGTGGAAGAAGTAGAGCCCGAAGTCGAAGATCGCGCCGGAGACCGGTGCGCCGTCAATCGTCAGGTGGCGCTCCCAGAGGTGCCAGCCGCGCGGCCGGACGACGAGCGTGGCGATGTCGTCGTTCAGCTGGTACCGGCGGCCGTCCGGATTTTCGAAGCTGATGGTTCGCCGCACGGCATCGCGCAGATTGCGCTGGCCCTGCACCAGATTATCCCAGGTGGGCGAGAGGGCGTCTTCGAAGTCGGCCATAAAGACGTTGGCGCCGCAGTTCAGCGCATTGATGATCATCTTCCGCTCGGCTGGGCCGGTAATCTCGACGCGGCGGTTGTTGAGGTCGGCCGGAGCTGGTGCGACCTGCCAGTCCGCCTCGCGCACGTCCACGGTCGCATCGAGAAAGCCGAGCGTGGCCCCGGCGTTGATTTCCGCCTGCCGGGCGGCCCGCGCCTGGAGTAATGCCTGGCGCCGTGGTTCAAAGGCGTGATGGAGTTGCGCCACGAAGGCGAGCGCCTCCGGCGTCAAAATTTCGTCATACTCCGACGTCGCTGGACCGCTGATCTGTATTCCCGCTGTCATCCCCGCTCCCTTCATTTCGCTGGCCGAAACGCATGTCGCATGCTCTGGCTGGCGAGTTGTTGATTTCCATATTACAGAAAATATCGCCACAACATGGTAAGAATGTAGAGCCTGAGGCAATACATGTCAAGCGCGGCAGCGGTGACTCTCACCCACGCACCCGATAGTGGACGTGCACCGCGCCGTTGGCGAAGCGGCGGTGGTCGAGAAGCTCCAGGGAGAGAAAGAGATCGTTCGGTAATGCCGGATGCCCGCCGCCGACGCTGAACGGCACCAGGATCAAGTGGATCTCATCCACCAGACCGGCGCGGAGTGCGGAGGCAGCCAGATCGGAGCCTCCGATCGAGATATCCCGCGTCGCGCTCGCTTTCAGGCGGCGGACATCTTCCGGTATGAAGGCGCGTACGATCCGCGTGCGTGCGCTCGTGGCTTCTTGTAGCGAGGCGGAGTAGATGATCTTGTCGGCATTCCGCCAGATCATGGCGAAATCGCTCGTCACGGGCGATTCCTCCGGCCCGGTCGGCATCGTCTCCCAGCCGACCATCGTCTCGTACATTCGCCGGCCGTAGAGATGGGTACCGACCTGGCGTTCAAGGTCGTTGACGAAGGCATGCACCTCTTCATCCGGCATCGCCCAATTGAAATTGCCATCGCGGTCGGAGACGTAGAGGTCGAGCGAGGTGATCGCCGAATAGATTAGCTTGGCCATCGTGAGACTCCTCTTGGTTCATGCGAACGTCAGGGGAGCAAGGATAGGAAGGGAAGGCCCACACCACAACCAGCATGATAGGAGATCCCTCCTGGTACTGGCTGAAACCGGCCGGAATGCGTGACAATACCGCAAGCCGCATGGCGGCAGGAGGGATGTCCGACGCGGACAGGGGCGAACCGAGGGAAGGGTAACGATGAACAGCGAGACGACGCATCGTATCTCGCGCGATCTGGCCGTAGCGAAGCACGGAATGGTCGCGGCCAAGCATCCCTGGGCCGTGCGCGCCGCGCTCGATGTGCTCCGGCAGGGCGGCAACGCGGTCGACGCCGCCGTTACGGCGGCGTTTTCGATCGGCGTGCTGGAGCCGTGGATGAGCGGTATCGGCGGCGGCGGCTTCATGACGATCCAGATGGCCGATGGCCGCCGCAAGGTGGTCGACTACTTCGCTCGCGCACCGCTGGCGGCGAAGCCGGACATGTACGAGTTGACTGGCGACTTCGGCCACAGTGTTGTCGGCTTCCAGGGCGTTAAGGATCAGGCAAACGCCTATGGGCCGCGTTCGGCGGCGGTGCCGGGTATGGTGGCCGGCATGGCGGCGGCGCTCGAACAGTACGGCACGATCAGCCTCGGGCGGGCTGTGCAACCGGCGATCGGTTTTGCCGAAGAAGGGCTGCCGATCAATTGGTACAACGGCATGTTGCTTGGCAGCCAGCTCACGACGATCCAGCGCGATGCCGAAACGGCGCGCATCTTCCTGCGTCATGGCGTGACCCCGGCGCCGCTCTTCGGTGACGTCGTCCCCTCGATTCCGCAGTCGGAGTTGGCGCAGACGCTGCGTCGTATCGCCGACCATGGGCCGGACGGCTTCTATCGCGGCGAAGTCGCTGAGCGGATTGCCGAGCATATGCAGGCGACCGGCGGCATCATCACGACCGATGATCTGGCGAAGTACCGGGCGACCCTGGTCGATCCGCTCGTCATCACCTATCGCGACGTCGAACTGGTGCTGCTGCCGTATCAGGCGGGTGGGACGACGATCGCCGAGACGTTCAATATCGTCGAAGGCTGCGACCTCCGTTCAACCGGTTTCAACACGGCGACGAGCCTGCATCACATCGCCGAGGCGAGCCGCCGCGCCTACGCCGATCGCTTCGCCTACGTTGGCGATCCTGATTTCGTCGACATCGACTGGTCGGTACTCGCCTCGAAAATCTACGCCGCCGGGCGACGCGCCGAGATCGAGCCGGATCGCGTCGTGCCGGCCGCACCGGGGGCTGGAGTGGCACGCGGCAGAACGACGGAGAGCGTGCCGGCCGGTGATGGCGGCTGCACCACGCACCTCTCGGTCGTCGATGCCGAAGGGAACATGGTCTCGTTGACGCAGACGCTGACGCTCATCTTCGGCTCGGCCGTGACGGTGCCAGGAACCGGCGTGTTGCTCAACGACACGATGAATCTGTTCGATCCGCTGCCCGGACGCAACAATTCGATCGCGCCGTTCAAGCGGCCGGCGTCGAGCATGGCGCATGTCGTCGCGGTGCAGGATGGGACGCCGATTCTCGCGGTCGGCGCGCCGGGCGGACGCCGGATCATGGATACCTGCATGCAGATGGCGCTCGACGTCATCGAATTCGGTCTGGATATTCAGTCGGCCTGCGGCGCGCCGCTGATCGACTGCGCCGGACCGGAACTGCTGGTTGACGATCGGATTCCGGAGTCGACGCGCGCGACCTTGCAGGCGAAGGGACATAACGTCGTCCCGGTCGAGGTGTCGTTTTCGCCGCGTGGCTTTGCCAGCCCGACCGGCGTTACGGTCGATTCGTCGACTGGACTGCGCTACGGCGGCGCCGACCCGTTCGGCATCGGCATCGCTGCCGGACACTGAGAGGACGCTGTTTCTCGCGCGGAGGGCGCCATGCCTGTCAGCCTGAACCGTAGTGAAGGATCTCCTTTCGGTTTCCCGTAGCATGATGTCCGGGGAGCGCGGAAGAGATTCTTCGCTGCGGCTCAGAATGACAAGGTGAAGCGTTCTGCGTGCGTCATTTCTCTGTTTTGCGATGAGTAGAGGGGATGATCATGGCAGCAGGCAACGGCGATCTCGGGCCGAGCCCGGAGGTCGCGATCATCGGCGGCGGCATTATCGGTTGTGCGCTGGCGTTTGAACTCGTGCGCAATGGCGTCAGCGTCACGGTCATCGAGCGCGGTATCGTTGGTCGAGAGGCCTCGGGCGCTTCGGCCGGGATCATCTCGCCTCCCTCATCGACTGATACGCCGCGCGCCAAAGCCGAGCTAACGGCCGATAGCATTCTCGCCTATCCCAAGTTCATCGAGCGCATCGAGGATGGCACCGGCAGCCGCTGCGGCTTCCTGCTGCGCGGCGAACTGACGGTGGCGCTCACCGAAGAAGAAGCGGACGGACTGAAAGAGCTGGCCGACTGGCAGGAAGGGCTCGGCTTTCACGTCGAATGGCTCGATGGACCGGGCGCTCGCAGTCTCGAGCCGATTCTGCCGGAGAGCGTCCTGGGCGGTGTGCTGATCCGTGAGGCGGCCAGCGTCTTCTCGTACGACCTGACGCGCATCACGGCGCTGGCAGCGCGACGACTTGGTGCCCGCATCGTCGAGCATACTCCGGCGCTCGGCGTCGCCTTCGAGCAGGATCGCGCGGTTGGGGTGCGCTTGCAGGATGGCGTCTTCCCGGCCGGGCAGGTCGTACTGGCGGCCGGTGCCTGGACAGCGCAATTGAGCGCGGATTTTCCGAGACCAGTGCCGACCGTTCCCGTGAAAGGCCAGTTGATCGCCATCGCCGGCGCGCCGCTCATGCCCCGGCGCATCCTCGGCGGCTACGGCGGCCGGCGTATCGTGGCGCGCACCGAC
>CALAGB010000166.1 GCA_937891245.1 uncultured Thermomicrobiales bacterium
GACGCCGAGCTCACACGCCGCATCGGCATCATGGATACCCACAACGACTTCGCCATCGGCATCCTCAAGGAACGGCAGAACGGTAATCACGATTCGCTCGGCGAGTACTGGATTCCGCAGTTTCGCGCGGGTGGCGTGAGCGTCACGACCTGCCCCGTGTTCATCCCGGATATTCATCTGCCCGATGGAGCGCTCCGCTTCACGATCCAGGTAATCGATGCGCTCTTCCAGGAGATCGAGGAAAACCACGACGAAATTGAGCTGGCGCGCACGTACGACGATGTCGTGCGCATCACCGAACGCGGGAAAATCGCGGCGATCCTCGCCTTTGAAGGCGCCGAGATGCTGGGGCAGGACCTGGCGGCGCTGCGCCTCTTCTACCAGCTTGGCCTGCGCATGCTCTCCTTCGCCTGGATGCGACGCACGCTCTTCGGCGATGGCACCTGGGAGAACGACTCACGCGGCGGCCTGACCCGCCTCGGCAAAGCCGCCGTGCGGGAGGTCAACCGGCTCGGCATCATCATGGACATCTCACACGCCTCGGATCAGACCGCCTGGGACATCCTGCACACATCGACGGCGCCGGTTATCGCCAGCCATTCCAACGCCCGCGCACTCCATCCACACCTGCGCAACGTGACCGACGACATGATCCGCGCCATCGCCGCCTCGGGTGGCGTGGTCAGCGCCGTCGCCGTCTCCGGCTTCATCACCGATGGCGTGCCGACGATCGCCAAATGGGTCGACCACATCGATCACATCGTGCAACTGGTCGGGATCGACCACGCCGGCATCGGCGCCGACTTCTACGACCACCTCGCCAAAATCGACGCCGGACCGATGATCGCCGATTGGTCGCCCGAGCCGCTCATGCAGCAGCCGCACCCCTTCACCGGCATGCTCGGCCCGGAAGACCTACCCGGCCTCACCGCCGAACTGCTCCGTCGTGGCTACACCGAACCCGACCTGCGCAAGATCTATCACGAGAACTACTACCGCGTAATGGCCGAAGTGATGCGCTGAAGACGACTGGCAGATGACATTGCGGTAACGGGAATGGATGGGCAGGATTAGAGGAGGAATCATGTAAGAAATGAAGACGGAGCCGAGTATGTTAACGCGTTATATCGAGGCAGCGATGAAGCACGCGCGCTATAAGTGGCTCTCAAGGGAAGACGGGTACTACAGCGAAATCCCAGAATTGCCCGGAGTATGGGCAACGGGATCAACCGAGCAAGCCTGTGCGGAAGAACTCCAAGAGGTCCTGGAGGATTGGATCTCGCTTGGACTCGCTCTGCAGCACGAGTTCCCGACTATTGACGGTGTAACCATTGACATTCACGCGGTTGCCTGATGCCGCGGTTCGGGCCGAGTGGAAGACGACAACTCATCAACGCGCTCCCGAAATTGGTTTCATTGGCCCAATCAGCGATACTCCCCTTCTTGACGCTCGCCCCATGGCCGTGACAGACTGCGAGGCGCCGCGGGGCGCGGTTCGCTGAGCGCGCGTCAGAAACGAGTTCGGTCGCCAATGGCCTTCACGTCGATACGCCGCAATCTGTCACGCGATATCCTCGAACTCTGTCTACTCATCTGCATCATTGACGCCGTTTCGGGAATCCTCTCGCCGACCTTTTCCCTTTTCGCCGAAAACCTCGGCGTCTCGCTGGCGCTGCTCGGCATTATCATCACCGTCGGTGGCCTCACGCAGTTGATCGTCGCGCTCCCCTTCGGGGTCCTGTCGGACCGGATCGGCCGGCCGACGATGTTGGTTGGCGGCGTCTGCGCCTTCGCCCTCTGCCTCTTCACGGCCGCCTTCGCCGGTGGTCCGGCCCTCCTGTTCACGTCGCGTGTGCTCTACGGCATCGGCGGCGTCGCGACCTTTTCAATCGGCGCCGGTTATCTCGGCGATATCACGACGCGCGAACAACGCCCGTTCGCCTTCGGCCTCTACACCAGCGCCATGGGTTTCGGCTTCGCGGTCGGCCCATTCGCCGGCGCGCGGCTCGTCGACCGCTACGACGCCCGCACCGCGTATATCGTGGGCGGACTGCTGGCGCTGGTGGGACTCGCGCTCGCGCTGCGTATCCTGCGGTCAGCCAATCGACGGAAAGGCGCGCTGGTTATGCGTCGGGCCAGCGGGCTCGGCAATATCCGGGGCATTCTCGGACAGCATGATCTAATGCTCGTCACTTTTGGCAACATGTTGATGAGCATCGCCTTCGCGGGCGGTGTGACGACCTTCTTCCCGATCTACGCCGACGACTTGCTCATCTCACAGGCCGCCATCGGCTCGATGTTCGCGCTACGGGCGCTCGTCTCCACGCTCGGTCGTGTCCCGAACGGCATGATCTCGCGCTCGTTCGGCAGCCAACCAGTCATGCTGAGCGCCCTGCTAATCGATACGCTGGTGATGTTCGCGATCGGCCACACCACCAATCCGACGCTTCTGATGTCGCTGCTGGCGATCGAGGGGCTTGCCTTCGGCGCCTATCTCGTCTCGGGTCAAACCTATGTTGCCGACCACACGAGCTTCGAAAATCGGGGCGCTGCCGTCGGCGTCTATTCAACCGCGTCGAGTCTCGGCAGTACGATCGCACCACTGGTACTCGGATTCATCGCCTCGGCATACGGCGTGCGTTTAGTCTTCACTGTTACCGGGGCAGTCCTTGCCCTTGGTCTGTTCTGTTCGGTTGTCGGCTATCTCGTTCTGGCACGCACGAATACGCGAGCGCTCGCCCCCGAATCCGCTGATTCGTAGACCAACGTACTGTTGAAGGGTTGCGGGGCCCGGGCAAAAGTACGGATTTCCCTGTGTCGAGGCACACATTCACGATAGTGTTTGTTGTAATGGACACATGCGGCCACCGCGTGGCTGGTCGAAGCTGCTTCGCGATCGATCCGCGATGCTCAGACATGGAGTCTAGCGCAGCGGGTGATCCCTACAATCAGCGCGATTGGGGAGCATCGTGATCCACTTTGACGATCGCAACGCAGGCAAGGTGGAAAAGGCGATCAACCGGGCGGTCACCGCGTTCGCGATCATCGTCTTCCCGCTCTCATTACTCGCGACGATCGCCGTCATCAGCCAGACCGACATCTTCCAGCCCGGTCCCCGGATGGAGCCGAATCCTCCAAAACTCTCGGCCCAAAATTGGACACCTCCCATCCTCGAAAACGCACTGACCAACGATGGTGACACGCAACCGACACCGTCGCCGGACGCGCGACAAGCAGGGGTTGCGCGGCTCAGGACGCCGGGCGCGTCGTCCGGCACGACCGCTTTGCCGACGCCCACCGTGACCCCCACGGCGACGCCTCCCGGCGCGCCCTTCGCGATATTCGACGACGCGCTCGCAAGCGGATGGTCCAACCATTCGTGGGGGGCATCAGTCAACTTCGCGGACACGAATCCGGTCTATTCCGGTTTGCACACAATCCGCTATACCGCCACCAGCGGGTGGGCCGGTCTCGATCTGCATGCGGCCAACGCGATCGACAGCGCCAACTACCGGCAACTTCGATTCGCGATGCAGGCGACACAGGCCGGCCAGCAGTTTGCCGTCTATCTCCGCGACGCAAGCGGTACCACCTTGACGAAGGTGCCGCTGGAGAACTACGGCGGCACCCCGCCGACCGGCACCTGGAAGATCTACACCATTCCGCTCAGCGACCTCGGCGCCAGCAACGTCACGCTGGGCGACGTCGTCTTCCATGAATGGAGCGGCAAGGCCCAGCCTCCGATCTACATCGACTCGATCCAGCTCACCAACGATCCCATCACGGCGGCACCGACCCCGACGTCGGTTCCTCCGACGCCCACGCCGACTCAAACTCCGCCACCGACACCCACACCAACACCGACCGCGACCGCGACACCAACCGTCGTACCGACGCCAACCCCGGAACCGAGCGGATCGCTGACGATCTATGACGATGCCTTCGCCGGTGGTTGGGATACGGCGCAATCATGGGATGCGACGATTGACCCGAACAACACGCATTCGGTCTACGCCGGCTCGAAATCGATTAGCTATACGGCCAACAGCGGTTGGGCGGGTCTTCAGCTCTGGAACGTGACCGGCATCGACACCTCGCGCTTCAGAGCCCTGCGCTTCGCACTCCACGCGACACAATCGAGCGAGCCGTTCGCCATCTACCTGCGCACCTCCGATTACGTCAATCTCACTCATCCGATTCCGCTGTCACAATTCGGCGGCTACCCCAACTCCAAAGGCTGGACCGTCTACACGATCCCACTGTCCGCCCTCAACGCGAGCAATGTCACGCTTGGCGGCATCACCATCCACGACTGGAGCGACAGCGCTCAGCCGGCCATCTACGTCGATTCGATCGAACTGCTGCCGTAGCGTCCGGCCGGACGCCCACCTGATCTGATATCGGCGCAGGCACCGTCGTGTGCAATCACTGACCCGAAATCCGTCGCTGCGTAGCCCGAAAGTACGGTCTTCGGTGCTCATTTCCTAGCCTGAGAGTACGTATTTCCCTATTCCGGAACATTCTTTCCTTTTAGTGTTGGTTGCGAGGAGCGATATCTGTTGCCTCGTGCGACGATGCCGCGTTCCGATCTGGTGATTCCCGTCCCTGGCTACGGGGTGAGCTGCAGCTGAGACCGGCTCTGAGATGGAGTGAGGCACCGTGATACGTCGACTCCGCCGCATGTTCGGCACCTTCGCCCTCGTCGTTTTGCCGTTGTCGCTCCTGGCGACCGTGGTGTTCGTCAGCCAGACCGGCGCGGCCGGCAGCACCACCACGAGCACCGACATCGCTCAGGAGAATCGCAAGGCTGGCACGACCAGCTGGCAGTCATCAATCCTGAAAAACGTCAAGACGGGCGAAGAGGAAGAAGAGCAAGAGCCCAACCAATTGGGCCAGAAGGAACGGAGCGCCAGCTCCCAACTGGTGGCGCCGGCCTATGTTCCGAACGAAATCAGCGGCTACGCCAGCGCCACCAGTGTGAATCGCGGCCAGCCGATCACGCTCTATGTCAGCACCTCCGCCCCCAGATACACGATCGACATCTATCGCATGGGCTATTACGACGGCGCGGGTGCCCGCCTGATCCAAAGCTTCCCGGCGCTCACCGGCCAGAATCAGCCGGTGCCGCCGATGGACTCGCAAACACACATGGTCGACGCGAACTGGCAGCCGTCGCTCGTCCTGCAAACCGGGTCCGACTGGGTCAGCGGCGCCTATCTCGGCAAGCTGACCGCCAGCGATGGCAAGGTGAGCTACCTCACCTTCGCCGTCCGCGACGACAGCTCCACGGCTTCCATCCTCTATCAGCTGGCCGTGAATACCTGGCAGGCATACAACGGCTGGGGCGGCGCCTCGCTCTACGATTTCAACTCACCGATCGGCCGTGCCTCGAAGGTTTCCTACAACCGGCCGTACGACGGCACCGGCGCCGATGGCTTCTTCAACGGCGATTTGAACATGATCATGTTCCTCGAAAAGCAGAGCTATAGCGTCACCTACGCCACCAGCGTCGACGTCCAGTCCAACCCGAACCTGCTCAACGGTCACCAGATGTTTCTCTCGAGCTTCCACGACGAATACTGGTCGAAGCAGATGCGCGATCACGTCACGAGCTGGCGCGATCAGGGGAAGAGCATCGCCTTCTTCGATTCGAATAACATCTACTGGCAGGTTCGCTTCGAACCCTCGGCGGCTGGCGTCGCCAATCGCACGATTATCTGCTACAAGGACGCCTCGCTCGACCCGATGGCGACGACCAATCCTTCGCAGACAACCGTGAACTGGCGCGACGCGCCGGTGAACCAGCCGGAAAACGCGCTGCTCGGAGCGATGTACGAGGGCAACTGGTCGAGCTGGGATCAAAGCTATCCCTGGATCGTGCAAAATGCCGACTCGTGGGTCTACGCCGGTACCGGCCTCAAGAATGGCGACGCCATTCCCGGTGTCGTTGGCTACGAGTACGACAAAGTCTGGAACAACGGTCAGACTCCAGCCAATCTGACGGTGCTCTCGAATTCACCGGTTGTTGCCTTTGGCGAAAACTCCTTCTCGAATGGGGTGATCTATCAGGCAGCGAGCGGCGCCTGGGTCTTCAATGCCGGCACCAACTACTGGCCCTGGAAGCTGATCGATTCCGCCTTCATTCAGAAGGGGGCAAACGCCTCGATCCAGCGCATCACGATGAACATTCTCAACCGGATGACCGGAGGCGCCCCCACGTCGACGCCGACTGCCACGGCCACGCCAGGGCCGGTCAGCTACACGATCTATGACGACTCGCTCAACTTCTCCTGGTACGACGGCTCGTGGGACACCGCGATCAATATGGACGTGACCAACCCCGTCTACGATGGAAACTACGCCATCTCGGAGACGCCGCAGGCCGGTTGGTCCGGCTTCGAGGTGCGCACCGACTCGGCACCGAACACGGCACCGTATAGCGCGCTGCAATTCGCTGCCCGCTCGACCGTCGATGGCCAGCGCCTCGCCGTCTACCTGGAGTCGAAGGACGGCACGATCAACACGATCGTGCCGCTCGATAAGCACGGCGGCTTTCCGGTCGCCAGCGCCTGGACGCTCTATACAATCCCGCTCAGCGATCTCGGCGCCACCAACATATCGCTCGGCGGTGTCGCCTTCCACAACTGGAGCGGCAACCCGCAACCGGCCATCTACCTCGATGACATCAAGCTGATCGGCTCCGCCGGGACGACCACGCCGACGCCGACCGCGACCGTGACGACAACGCCCACAGCCACGCCGTCGCCGACGAGTACGGCGACCGCCACCGCGACGACGACCCCGACCGTCACACCGACCCAAACCCCGCCGCCGGGCAAGACGTTTGATGTCTATGCCGACGCGATACCAAGCGGCTGGTGGGATCAATCGTGGGACGCGACGCTCAACTACGCCGCGACGAATCCGGTCTACACCGGCACGAAATCGATCAGTTACACGGCGACCGCCGGTTGGGCGGGTCTGGATATTCACGCCGGAACCAGCCTGAATACATCCGACTACACGCAGCTTCGACTCGCCGTACAAGCATCGCAAGCGAACGAGAAGTTTGCCGTCTACCTGCGCGATACGACCGGCGCCGGTCATACCGTCGTCCCGCTGGCCAACTATGGTGGCACACCCCCGGTTGGAAGCTGGACGGTCTACACCATCCCGCTGAGTGACCTGGGGGCCGGCAACATCGCGCTCGGCGACGTCGTCATTCACAACTGGACCGGCAGCGCGCAGGCCGTCATCTACGTCGATGCGATCCAATTCATCGGTAACTCGGGCAGCGGCACGCCAACGCCGACACCCTCGCCAACTCCAAGCCCAACCGCGACGCCCAGCCCGACGCCCAGCCCGACGCCATCGCCGACGCCGAGCCCGACGGCGACACCGTCACCCACGCCCAGCCCGACGCCGAGTCCGACGCCGTCACCAACCCCGTCGCCCACCCCGACTTCCCCACCGAGCGGATCGCTGACGATCTACGACGACGCCTTCGCCAGCGGCTGGAACGCATCGATGTCGTGGGATGCGACAGTCAATCCGAATAACAGTTCACCGGTCTATGCCGGATCGAAGTCCATCAGCTACACCGCGACCGGCGGCTGGGCCGGTTTGCAGATCTGGAACGACGCCGGTGTCAGCACCACGCCATATACGGCACTGCAATTCGCGGTGCGGGCGACGCAGGACAACGAACCATTCGCCATCTATCTGCGCAATTCGGATTACGTCAATCTCAAAAACCCGATCGCGCTCTCGACCTATGGTGGTTATCCCGTCGCAAGTGGCTGGAAGGTCTACACGATTCCACTGGCCGATCTGAACGCGACCAACGTCTCACTGAGCGGCATCGTCATCCACGACTGGAGCAGTAGCGCCCAGCCAGCCATTTACCTCGATTCGATCAAGCTGGTGGCGCTGCCGTAAGCTCAACCGTGAATACTCGACAACCACCCACGGAACCGCGTGGCTTTTGCTCCGGCCACGCGGTTTCTCGTTCGCCCGCCGGACGTCTTATACTCGCAGCGACTCGAGCGCGAACGACCGAAGATGAAAGAGGGTGCGGTGGAGATCTGGACATTGGTGTGCGAAGCGTGTGGGCATACGGAATCGCTGGAGACGAAGGAGTGGCGTTGCCCGGCTTGTGGCGGAGCCTTCGGCCTGGGCGGCCCAAACCGGCTTGACCCGGCAGCGATCGATCCGGATGCACCGGGCATCTGGCGCTATCATGCGGTGCTGCCGGTCGGCGTTAGCGATGCGCAGTCGCTCGGCGAGGGGATGACGCCGCTGGTGCGCGGTAAACTCGCCGGACGCGCGGTCTGGTTCAAGCTCGATGCGCTCCTGCCGACCGGGTCGTTCAAAGATCGCGGAGCCGCGCTCCTGGTATCCCATCTGCGGCGCACCGGCAAACGTCGTGTGATCGTCGATTCGTCGGGCAATGCCGCCGCCGCGATGTCCGGCTACAGCGCGGCGGCCGGTCTGGAATGTGCGGTCTACGCACCGGCCAGCACCTCACCCGGCAAGCTCGTGCAATCGCGCGCCTTCGGCGCATCCGTCACACCGGTGGAAGGCAATCGCGACGACGTCGCGCGTGCCGCGCAGGATGCCGCCGAAGCCGACCCGAGCGCGTTCTACGCCAGTCACAACTGGCACCCAGTCTTCGTCGAGGGCGTCAAGACCTGGCTGCTCGAAGTCTGGGAACAGCTCGATCGGCGTCAACCGACGGCCTGTTTCGTTCCGACCGGCGGTGGCAGCGCGTTGGTCGGCGCCTGGCGCGCCGTACAGGCGCTCCCCGGTCCAGCGACCGCGCTCATCGCCGCCCAGCCCACGGCCTGCGCTCCGGTTGCGAGCGCCATCGAGCAGCAGGCCGAGATTCAGCCGGTTACGCCCGGCAACACGATCGCGGAGGGCACCCGCATCGGCTCACCCGCCCGCACCCACCAAATCCTCGCCGCCGTCCGTGAAACGAACGGCACCGCTCGCGCTGTCAGCGATGAGGAAATCATCGCGGCTTTGCGCGAACTCTGGTCCCAGGGGCTTTACGTCGAACCGACCGCCGCTGTCGGCGCCGCCGCCTGTCGCCAGATGATCCAAGCCGGCGCCCCCCTCCCCGACGGTGACCTCGTTGTTCTGCTCACCGGGTCCGGCCTCAAAGCGACCGAGACGATTGGGAAGCTGGTGTAGCGGAAGCGGCCCTCACCCCCAGCCCCTCCCCCAATTCTGGGAGAGGGGGTCTTAGGGGGCGTTGGTTGTGTTTCTGGTTGCTTGTGCGGAGGTTCAGTGGGAGGGACCGGTCGGGGGTGGCAGGATTCCTTTGTGCGTCATCCAGGGGTGTACTTCCAGCACGAAGCGGCCGGATTGCACGCCTGGATCGCCCGATGAAAGCTCCAGCACTTCCTCGACGGACTCAGCACGATAGATCGAGAAGCCGCGAATATCGCCGTCGTCAAGCACCGGTCCCATCACGACGAGCTTCCCCTGCTCGTGCAACTGCCAGAGATGGTCAAGATGCGCCTGCTGTTGCGCTTCCAGCTCCGGCGTCATTTCGCTGGTGTAGTTCGGACCGCGCTTCAGCAGTTGCACGAAGAAACGCTCAAGATTCTCGGGTGCATAGCGATCTGCCGGATCAGACATCCAGTATGCCTCCTCCACCGATCAACATTTGGCTAGCTCTTCTGGCCGACCTCGTGCTCCGCCATC
>CALAGB010000167.1 GCA_937891245.1 uncultured Thermomicrobiales bacterium
CCTGAAACGCTTCGGTGAAACCGAAGGGATTGACTTCGGACTGCAAGAAAACGTCCCCGCGCTCTATCTCCATCACCGAAGGCCCCGCGCGAATACCCCAAAGCTCACCGGCGAACAGTTGGTGCGCGAAATCGGCTCGCGGTATTACGTGGGGGCCGACCCAACAGCGACGAACTCGTTGCACCCCGGCAAACTGGTGGCCGGGCTGATCCAGGCGAACGCGCGCGTCGGGGTCGATCTCTATGAATATTCACCGGTCGTCGAGATTGAATGCGGCCAGCCAATCACGCTCGTAACGCCGAACGGACGGGTGCGGGCGCGTGATGTCGTGCTGGCGACAAACGCCTATTCGCCCCAGCTCGGTATCGTGCCGGAGATCATCCTGACAATCCATCATCGCGTGCTCGTCACCCGTCCGCTCACACCGGCCGAATGGGAGATGAGCGGGCTGGAACGCTGGCCGCTTCGCTTCGAAACGGGCGGTTACTCGACACACACCGTTCGCTCGACCGCCGACCGGCGCTTCTTCTTCCGCCATGTGCTCGGCCATCGCGCCTTCGAGGCGCCCGATTGGGAGATCGACGGTAAAGTGCGCAAGGCGGGTCAGCGCGAGCTGTTGCACCGCTATCCCTGGCTGGAGGATGTGCCGATCGAGTTCGAATGGCACGGCATCACCGGCCGCACACGCGACTGGTGGCCGGTCAGCGGCCAGCTTGATGAGCATCTCTACCTGGCGGTCGGCTTCAACGGCTCGGGCGTGATGCCGACGCACTTCTTCGGCTACCTGCTCGCCAACCGTATCCTTGGCAACGACCTGCCGGAGCATGCGCTGCTGCGGCCACCGGAGATGCATCGCCGCATTCCCGGCAAGCTCTCGCGACATGTCGTCTTCCAGAGTTGGATCAATTACCGAAAGTTGCGCGATGGTTAAACCGAATGACTGGGCCGTGCTCTTCGATATGGACGGCGTGCTGATCGACAGCGAACCGGCGCACGAAGCGGCGATCAATGAAGCGATCGTGCAATTCGGGCTGGAACCGTTCACCAAAGCGATTTTCGAACGCTACTTCTATGGCCGCACCGACTATAGCGGCTTCGTCGACTACCTGACGGCGATCGACCGGCTCGATCTGACGATCGCCGATCTGATGGCGGCCACAGCCACCGCCTATGAGCGGCGCTTCGCGTCCGACGTGCGTGGCTATCCCGACGCGCTCGACGCCCTGCGCGCCGCAGCCACGCGCGGCTACCGCGTTGCCATCGTCTCAGGCGCCCGCAACCGCGAAATCGAGCTGGTCGTCGCCCGCTTCGAACTAGCGCCTTACCTTACAGCGATCGTCGGCGGTGACGATGTCCCGACCGGCAAGCCGGATCCGGCACCCTACCTGGCCGGCGCCAACCGCCTCGACACCCCGGCCGAACACTGTATCGTCATCGAAGACTCCCCGGCCGGCATCGCTTCGGCCCGCGCGGCCAACATGCGCTGCCTCGCCGCCCAGCGCTCCCGCGACCCCGCCCAACTCGCCGACGCCACCCGCATTGTTGAGACGGTGACGATCGAAGCGATCGAAGAACTGATGGAGCAGGTCAAGAATACTTGACAAACCCCCTTCAAATGGTAAACTAGTCGCACAAATGGATAGCGGGTTACGCTATCGGCGCTTCGCCTCTCTGAGGACGAGGCGCTTTTATTTTTCGGGGAGATTGGCGCCGCATTCGCGGCGGTGATTTTCGATTTGCTCGCGAATATCGGAGTCCGGAAAGATCTTAATTCCGAATTTTCCCATGCGGCCATCACCTCGTGCGTAGACCTTGGGGCAAAATCCCTCCCACCATTTAGGCGAGCCAGTACACGCGCTACGCGTCCACTCAAACATGTCTCGTGCAAGAAAGTCTGAGAGCTCGCTTGGATCAGAACCGCTCTTGGGGGAAAAGCGCATCCCGGTCTCCAGGTGTGACTGAAACGCGCTCGCCGAAACCCATTGGGAGCCATCAAGAAGAAGCTTGGCAAATTCAAGTTGATGTTGCGCATCCTCACGCGGTCCCTGACTCTCAAATCGAATTCGTCCTAAGGCCGTCGGAGGAGAATTAGCTAGAGCATCGACATATCGTTCTAGCAGAAGCGTGATAGCAAGACTGTACACATCCGTTGGAAGATAGGGATCGGTTCCTTTCTTAACAAAGTCTTCTTCAAACGCACTCTTTCGGATCCCCACGCCAAAGGCCACAAAATTAGTCCGGGTAATCAGGTCATGGATCTCCTCGTCAAATGCGATCTGTTTCGCCTCGTCTTTGCTAAAGCTGTAATCGATGCCTTTTGTCTGTAAACGCTTTCTCATAAACGGCTCGTGAAACTGAAAGTTCGTGCGGCCAAAGAATCGAGTCTTTATATCGTCGGCAGAGGCGCGGTAGAGCGTGGCTTCCTCTTCGCTGATTGCGATTGCGCCAAGCGCGAAACAGTCGGAGGCTCCGCTTATCTTCTTATGGGACTTGCCGCTTTCATCAACATAAAGATGAGAAATGGGTAACCCTAGATGCAACGGGTGGCCTCCACTGGCCTTGAAGCGCGTTCGTGGCTCAATATGGCCATAAGATCGTTGCAACTCAGACCGTTCTTGCTCGGCAACTTCAGCCACGAGCATCGCTATTGTTTCCGTTGGGAAGGAGGCTCGCTCGAGGAGAACCTCGAGCACACGCGCAATACGTCCTGCTTCTGAGAGGAGGTTGGCGCGGCGCCGTGTGATTCGTCGTCCGTTGGGATCTCCTTGGCGCGACTGATTCGTCAATCCCATTGTCGCTCCTTTACCAAGTCTCGTTGGAATCTGCAAGCGGTGCCGAACAGGAAGTGACCATATGCATAGTATCGACGTTGACACAGACAAGAATGATTATATGTCTAATTACAAGAAGAAATTCAACTCGACAATCAAGCTGGACCAATCTTTCGGAGTTCGTTGGCCATAGTCCTTTCGATCACCACACCGCCCAGACGGTGACAATCGAGGGATTGATGAAGCAAGACGGATGAATTAAGTTTCGCGTAGGATTGCACTAGATTCGGGGCGTATTCAGGCAAGGTGGTCACGATCACTCGAAACTCTCACAGCTTCGAAGGAGGTCCCGTGCAGCAGAAGTCATCAATGATCACCGGCAGAATCCAGCGTGATGAACATGGCAACGCCATCATCAAGATTCCGTTGGACTTGGCGAAGCAAGCGGGGATTAAGGCTGGTGATTACGTCCGCGTTGAAGCCGATGAAGCAACCGGACACTTGACGATTACCAGCGTGCCAATCGAGCCACGGGTGACCCACGATATTCGCGAGGCAGGGTTGCGTATTATCGATGAAGAGCGAGAACTCCTCGATCGGCTCGCGGCCTATGATCGTGGCGAAGAGCCGTAGACGATACGTGGACGATGCAGCTTGACAATCTATCCAACGATTGAAGACGCTCTTGCCTACTGCGCGAAGATCCTGTTAATTTCGCCGGATGATGCCCGGAACCAAGTGCGCGACCTCTCATTGCTCGAGTCCGCGCTGAACAGGGCCAAGACGGCTGCCTACTATGAAGAGGCGGACGTGATTGATCAAGCAGCGTCGCTGCTCTGTGGCATCGCCAAGAATCATCCCTTCGTCGATGGGAACAAGCGCACGGCCTACGTGACGATGAAAGCATTCCTTGAGGCCAACGGCTGGACAATCAATGCGCCTGCGGACGACAAGTTTACGTTTATGGTTGACGTCGCTGAGCGTCTAACCACGCAGGATGCGGCTGCATGGATCCGTGAGCGCGCCAAACCATACGACCGTCCATGATTAATGCGGTCGCGCTTCTCCCTCAAATCCCCTCCGTATTCATCAACACAATACGCCACCCGTCGGGGTCGGGGATGGTGACGCCACGACCTTCCCAGTAGGGGTTCTCCGGCGGGACGGGGTGGTGACCGAGGGCGGCGAGCTGGGCTGCGATCCGGTCGATGGCCGGGCGGTCGGGGACGTAGAAGACGAGCAGGTTGTCGTCGGTCGGTGCCGGGCAGGGGCTGCCGTCCTCATGCTGCGTGAATTCGAGGTGGTAGTCATGTCCCGGCAAGCCGAGCATGACGCCGGTATACCCCTTGTGCCCCTCACCGCCGAATGAATCGATGATTGGCAGGCCAAGCCCATCGTGGTAGAAGCGAACGACTGCGTCGAGCTGATCGGTCGGCCGGGCGATCCTGAACTGCACCGCGGGCGGCCCCTCTTCCCAGATGTCGCTCATTGTTTATCCTTTCCTGGTTGGTCAATCACCGTCGACTTCACGCAACACATTCGGTGGCGAGCATCTTCCGACCGGTCCACTCGTTTGATTGCCTGATATCGATACGATGGGAAGGATGCGCTCATGGTTACTGATTCCGGGAATTTTGCCAGTCCCGAGGTTGCCTCGTTCTGGCGCGCGATTCGCGAGACGGTCGATCGGCTGCTCGCGACGCTTGATGGGCTATCGCTGGATGAGATCAACTGGCGCCCAGCCGCGCCGGAGGCCAATCCGCTCTCCATTCTCGCGATTCACACGATGGGCAATGTTGAAGAGAATATCCTCGAAACGCTCTGTGGCCAGCCGGTCAACCGGCAGCGCGACCGGGAATTTCAGGCGAGCGGCGCATCGGTCGCGGCGATTCAGGAGCGCTGGCAGCAGCTGCAAGCACGGATCGAAGCGGCGCTGGCGCCGGTCACGACCGAGGCGCTTGCCGGGAGCTACAAGCACCCGGGGCGAGCCGATGAAAGTGGCTACGATGTGCTCATCCTGGTGGCGCGCCATGCGGGCGAGCACGCCGGCCAGGCCGAACTCACGCGCGATCTCTTGCGCGCTACGCAAGCATGAGCGACGTCGTTCCTGCGATCGATCAGGCGACCATCGCCGGGCTGATCGAGGCGAACATCAACGACTACCTCCTCTCCTATGCCCGGTTGCCCGGAGCCGTGCGGCATGAGGATGCCGAAAGCTCCTGGGTTGCAGCCGCGGAGTCGGGCGCGACCTTCAACTCGATCGTGCTGGCGCGCGTTCAGTCCACGCAGATCGATCGTCAGATCGACGCGATACTCGATCCTTTCCGCGAGCGGGAGCAGCCGGTCGACTGGCACGTTGGGCCAGGCTCCGAGCCGGCGGCGCTGGGCGATGCGTTGCTCCGCCACGGATTGACCTTCATTGAAGAAGAGCCGGGTATGGCACTCGACATTGCCGGGATGAATGCCGCGATCACGGCGCCGGCAGAGCTGACAATCGAGCCGATCCACGACGAAGCAGGACTGCGCGATTGGATCGATACCTGGCTGTTCCGGGCGCCGGATGAGCTGCGCGAGGCGCACTTCCAGGCGCGCCGCACGCTCTGGCTCGAACCGGAGCGTCCGATGCAGTGCTTCCTCGGCAGATGGAACGGTGCACCTGTTGCAACCTCGATGCTGTACCGCGGGCATGGGGTAGCCGCGGTCCATCACATCGTTACGCGGGCGGAATTTCGCCGCCGGGGAATCGTCAGCGCGCTGACCATGCGGGTGCTCCATGAGGCAACGCAACGCGGCTACCATGTTGCCGTGCTCACCGCTTCACCTGACGGAATCGGCAGCTATCAACGCATCGGTTTTCGCTCGTATTGCTCCGTCCGCCGCTACGCATGGAATCCTCCAAATCGATCTTGATGCAACGCTGTGCGCAACCGAAGTGCGGCCCTCGTCGTTAGGTAAAGCTGGCAAGAGGGCCGTGCGGACGGGGTCTCCGTGCTGAGCTTTCTGTCAGCGGAATGACGACCGTACCGACGAAATCATGACGAGCGGCACTGCGCTGCGCGGCCGCGCCCGCCAAACATTTAGGACGAACATCACCTACGAAACGCGCAATATCGCGCCGGTTCGCGGCTATTCTGGTGTTTCCAGCGCAGCCATTCTGTGACTGTACATACGCAATGAGCCGTAAACCCCTCAGTTACCCCGCTATTCAGTGCCACGACGTCACAAAGACTGTCAATTCATTCACTTCCTTGTATTTCGTGAATTGAGCCGGTACGATATGCGCGGTCCGTCGCTGGACCTGGATGCGTGACGCAGGGCAGTTCCGGTTCGCAACTGAACCGGGCGCGAGTTGTGGAATTGCGGGGATTCCCATAACGAGCGTGGTCCCGCGCGCATCCGCGAAGTAATCGGCACCATGCCAACCACCGCGGAGCGGCACGCGGCGAGGGAGGGACTCATTTGAAGAGGTGGATCCTGTTCGGCGTCATCGTCGCGCTTGTGACGACGGTCGCCGCACCAGCCACCGTTCTCGGGGACGAACTCGCGCTCGACCCCTCATCGGCACCCCCGGCAGTCGCTCAACTCTGGTCACGCGCCGATGGCCCGAACGCCCGCTCCGCAAACAGTGGAGGCTGGCTCTGGGGCCCGGCAATGCGCGCGATGACGGTTGAGCCGTATCAGGAATCGCCCGACGGCGCTCGCGCGGTTTTCTACTTCGATAAAGCCCGTATGGAAATCTCCGACCCGAATAAGGATCCGCAGGCGACGTGGTACGTCACCGCCGGGCTCCTCGTGCGCGATCTGATCGCGGGGCAGATTCAGGTCGGGAACGACGCGTACGTATCGTCCGCACCGGCCAACGTGCCGGTGACCGGCGATATCGTGAACAATCAGCTCTCGCCCACTTACGCCAGTCTGGCGCCACTCGCCTCGGTCGGTAATGCGATCGCGACGAATCAGACGCCGAATCACGTCGGCCAAACGGTGACCTCGCTGCTCAAGGCCGATGGCACCGTCGTGCCGGGCGCGGTATCCGATAGCGCGGTGACGATCGGCAGCTACGACAACGTGCTCGGCCACAATATCCCGACGCTCTTTACCGACTGGATGTCGACGCAGACGATATCTGAGCAGTATCTCGTCGGGCATCCGCTGACCGAGCCGTACTGGGTCGATTCGATGGTTGGTGGCACGCAGACGCGTGTGCTGATGCAGGCGTTCGAGCGCCGCGTGCTCACCTACACGCCGAGCAATCCAGCCGGCTGGCAGGTTGAATCAGGCAACGTCGGACTCGATTACCGCTACTGGCACGGCATGGTCGAACCGAGTGACAATAGCGCCATTCCGGTGGCGACGAACGTGCCGTTCGGCGAGATCATCACCAACAAGGCCGCGCAGTATGGGCTTGATCCATACCTGCTGGCCGCCGTGGCGAAGGTTTCCAGCAACTACAACCCGCTCTTCAAAGCGGATGACGGCCGCGAAGGCTTCTTCGGCGTGCGCGCCGAGTTCGCCGCCGATCAGGCGTACCCGTTCGACCCGCAGGTGAATGCCGATATCGCGGCGAAGAAGCTGGCCGAGCTGCATCAGGGGACCGATGATTGGCGCGCCGTGCTGGCGCAGTACTACACCGGCTCCGCGAGCCCGGATTGGTCGAATGGCGGCCTGAAGGATTTCGTCAGCGGTGTGCTCAATACCGAGGCGCAGCTGTTGTCGGATCTGAATCATCCGCCGGAGAAGCTGGCCAGCGCGGAAGAGGCCGCCAGCGTGAGTCAACCGGCCGCGAGCGGGCTGACGTTGCTCGGCACCGGTCACGCGGCGTACTACGCCTCCGGTTACACGACGGCCTGGTGGAATAGCACGCTGCAGAAATACGCGAGCTGGGGCGGTGCGGCTGCCGGGTGGAAGCTCGACCCGAACGGCTACTACTGCGTGAAGCCAGGGTTCATTCCCGGCCAGCGGCTGCAACTGACCGCCAATGGCGTGACGCTCTGGTGTACCGTCGGCGATACGGTCGCCAGCGGCGATCTGGCAAGCTGGAAGGCCAAGTGGGTCGTCGAACTCTCCTGGAGCACCTTCCAGGCGCTCGGCCTGCCGGCCAACAACACCGTCGAGGTGCGCGCACCGTAGAGAGCGGGTTCCTCGCGACGGATGCGCGGAGGCGCAGAGATTCTTGATATGAATTCTCTGCGTCTCCGCGTCCCTGCGCCGGTCCGTTCTTGGCTACGCTCGACCGACAACGACCTCACCGACGGTTTGCAGCGCCGTGTTGATGTCGTCGCGCGAGATATCGAGGTGCGTGACGGCGCGAATACGGTATTTGCCCGTCGCGCCCATGCGCACGCCGCGCTCCTTCAGTGCCGCCACAATCTCGGCCGCCGTTCGACCGGTGTCGTTGACATCAAAGAAGACGAGGTTCGTCTCGATGTCATCCGGATTAATGTCGAGCCCGGGGATATCGGCCAGTCCGCGCGCCAGCGTCTTGGCGTTGACATGGTCCTCGGCCAGTCGCTCAACATTGTGCTCCAGTGCGTAGACTCCGGCCGCCGCGATAATGCCGGCCTGCCGCATAGCGCCACCATACATATGCTTGTAGCGCCGAGCCACTTCCATCGTTTCATGGGTACCTGCCAGCACACCACCGACCGGCGCGCCGAGGCCCTTCGAGAGATCGACCCAGACGGTATCGTAGCGCGCCGCGAAATCCTTGGCTGAAACGCCACTGGCGACCACCGCATTCATCAGCCGCGCGCCGTCCATGTGCGTCTTGGCGCCGAGCCGGTGCGCCGTATCGGCCACGGCATTCACCATTTCCAGCGGCCAGACCTTGCCGGCACCACGGTTATGCGTATTTTCGACGCAGACGAGCGTCGTCGGCGCCGAGTGATAGGAATAGGCCGGAATCGCGGCCTCAAGCTGCTCTGGCGTATAGATGCCATGATCCCCCTCGATCAGCGTGATCATGACGCCCGCCATCAGCGCCGGCCCGCCCGCTTCCGAGGTGAACGGGTGTGCGTACCGCTCCATGACGACACGATCGCCCGGCTGTGTATGGACCTTGATGCCGATCGCGTTGCACATCGTGCCGGAGGGCAGAAAGAGCGCCTCCTCCTTGCCGGTCAGCTCGGCGA
>CALAGB010000168.1 GCA_937891245.1 uncultured Thermomicrobiales bacterium
ATCGTCTCCTTGCCACAAGCGCTGCAGACGGCCGGGTGCATTGTGCGCTCCGGGCGCGATCCGCCACCGCCGCCGCCGTAGCTGTTACCGTACGAGCCACCGTTACGGGCAGCCTTGGCCGCGCGTCGGCAGTCCGGGCAGCGGCTTGGCTGATTGGTGAAGCCCTTCTGCGCATAGAATTCCTGCTCACCGGCGGTAAACACGAATTCCGAGCCACAGTCGCGGCACACCAGGGTCTTGTCTTCGAAGCTCATCCTATGGGGTCTCCTAAATATGGGCGATGCCCACATCGGGCGGCTCGCCGGAAATGTACTTAACGGCGCCGGTCCTTCGGCGAGCTCTCATCGGAGACATACCCTCTCTGCCACCGGGAACGCGCACTCGGAAATTGCGAGGCCATTGCTTCTAAGTATAACAGAGCAAGGTCAAAACGGAAAGATGCACAGAATAATGGCGCGAACTTACGCCTTGAGTGCCGTCGATTCCGCCTGCGGCCCTTCCGCCATCAGTTCACGGACGCGCTCTTGCGCCGCTTCCCAGGTGGTGATGACCCGCTTGAACTCGGGGTGGTTCTCACGCAGTTCGTCGAGCGTCGTACAGCTGCGGTCCTGATCCCAGTTTCGGTTCAGCCGCGTCGTCGTCTCTTTAAGCCAGGCCTCGGCCTGCTCAAGCCGCTGCAAGCGAGTCAATTCCGTCATCGCCCATTTGTGCGCGCTACTCGCGAGCTGTTGCGCTTGCCAGTGATTCCCATGTTTGCGGGCATCGGCGGCCTGGGTGATCAAATCGTGATAGTGGCGGGCGCTGGGGGTGTCGGCCCACTCCGGGCGCGAAAAGGCTGCCAAAAAGTCCAACTGCAACTCCCTTGCACGTGCACGAGTGGTTTACCCTTTAGATCATACGACATCACCGCCACTTGACAACCTGACACTCCCGAGTCGGGCCGCGGCCAGCCCCAGCGCGGCGGCATTGGGGATGTCGCCAATGTCGCCATTTCCGGCCGCTCGCAACAAATCGGCGAGCGAGACGCGCTCCACCGTGACGCGCTCCAGATCACCGCTGTTCGGCTCAGCGACCGGCCGCGCCCCACGCGCCAGGAAGAGATGGCCGCTGCCGCCGCCTCGGTTGCCGTCGTTCACAAAGCTGCCCAGCGACTCCCAGCGCTCCGCCGCATGGCCGGTCTCTTCGAGCAGCTCGCGACGCGCGGCGTCGAGCGGCGCTTCGCCCGGCTCGACAAACCCGGCCGGCAGGCTGGTGCAGATCCGACGCGGGCCATGCTTGTAGCCGCGCAACGTCAGAATCAGGTCAGCGGTTGTGATCGCCACGATCACGACGTAATCGGGCATCTCGATCGTGAAGAAGCGATCGACCTCCCGGCCGTCCGGCAGCTCAAGGTCTTCGCGCCAGACGCGCAACCACGGATCGGCATTCAGCACCTGTTGGCGGCGACGCACGCGCCAGCCCTGCGTATCATCGGTTTCGGTCATCCTCGCTCCTTCCCCACCGGCTGCCGCCATCCGGCACGGGAGCTTACGCCTACGGATGCCATCATGTCATACGCCGGCGTCCACGTGGTTCAATCTGACGGCGGAATGGAGTGCGAATGGCCAGCGATGACGCGACCCGCGATCGCCACCGACGCCGGCGGATGCTTGTCGAAACAGGCTACGACTGGATGGCCGAGGCGTATCTGGCGAGCAAACCGCCGCTGACGGTAGAGGTCGAAGCGCTGCTGGAACGACTGCTCGAGGGGCTGCCGCGCGATGCGCCGCTGCTCGATCTCGGCTGCGGCGCCGGACTGCCGGTGACGCGCAGGCTGGCAGAACACGGGCGGGTGACCGGCATCGATCTCTCGGCACGCCAGCTTGAATTGGCGCGCGCGAACGTGCCGGACGGCGTCTTCATCCAGGCCGATATGACCGAGGTCGATTTTCCGGCGGCTTCGTTCGGAGCGGTGGTTGCCATGCACTCGATCATCCACGTTCCGCGCGAACACCACGAGCCGCTGCTCTGCCGCATTCACGACTGGCTCCGCCCGGGCGGACGATTCCTCGCCACCTGGCCGCTGAGCGCATGGGAAGGCGGCGAGGCGGATTGGTCCGGCTGGGGCGCTCCGATGTGGTGGAGCCATTTCGGCGCCGATACATATGAAGCCCTGCTCCTCCAGGCTGGCTTCATCATCGAGATCGCCGAGACGCTCCAAACGCAGGACGAAACCTGGTGCTGGATTCTGGCACGGAACGCCATGCGAGAAGGAGGCTGACGCTATGGCCGATCAACCGACCATCAATATACTCGGCGATCTGGTCGCGCTCGGGCCACTCGACCGCAACCTGCTCCCGACCTACCAGCGCTGGATGAATCAGTTCGACATGCTGCGCATGCTCGGCATGCCGCCGCAGCCGATGACGCTGGAAGCCGAGACCGCCTGGTTCGAGTCGGCGACCGTCTCGAATACCGAAACGACGTTCACCATCTATGCGCGCAACAACTGGCAACCGATCGGTACGCTCGACCTGCGGGCCATCGATTATCGCAATCGGAGCGCCGAATTCGGCATCACGATCGGCGAAGCCGAGTATCGCGGCAAAGGCTACGGCACCGAAGCGACGCGGCTGACACTCGACTACGCCTTCACCGCGCTCGGCCTGCACAACGTGATGCTTGCCGTTTTCGCCTATAACCCCGGCGCCATCCGTACCTATGAGAAAGCCGGCTTCCGCGAAATCGGCCGTCGACGCGAGGCGATATGGCTCGCAGGCCGGCTCTGGGACATCATCTACATGGACTGCCTCGCCACCGACTTTGAAAGCCCGGTGCTCAGCAAGGTGTTCGCGCCGGATGAGCCACGGTAGGCGGGAGCGAGCGGGGCCTCACCCCCGGCCCCTGCTCGTCTAGCTGTTCTCTTTGATAAATCCGAGGATGCGCTGCCAGGCGTCGGCGCAGGCATCCTGATGTTCGGCGAAGCGGCGATCGAAGAAGCTATGCGGCGCGCCCTCGTACGTCTTAAATGAGTGTGCCTTGCCCGCCTCGGTGAGCGCTTCGTCGAAGGCATCGACCGCGCTCTGCGGGATTCCCTGATCGGCGCCGCCGAAGAGTCCGAGCAACGGTGAAGTGAATTCGTGAACGCGCTCGATCGGCGCCGGTGAGCCGTCACGCGTTGGCGGGAGTGGGCGGCCGTAGAAGCCGACGGCGCCGGAGAGGCCGTGCCCGTTGGCCGCCTGCTGCCACGAATTGCTGCCGCCGAAGCAGAAACCAACCGTAAAGACTTTCTGCACCGCCCCACCTTCGGCCGAACGGAGGTAGTCGACCGCCGCGCCGGTATCGAAGCTGATCTGATCCGCCTTGGTCTGCGCCACATGCGTCTGCCAGTCGAAATCCTCACCCCGCGCGTCACCATGCCCCACGCCGGCGGTGCGACCGAAGTAATCGACGGCGACCGTGTCGTAGCCATTCTCGGCGAAACGCTCGGCCAGTTCCTCATAATAGTGGTGCAAGCCACGGATATCGGGGAGGATCACCACGCCAACACCGGTCGGCCTGGCGGCGCGTGCGGCAAACGCGGCAAACTCGGCGCCATCGGCCGCTTTCAGCGTCAGCGCGTGCGTATCAAGCGCCCCACCTTTGATCGGGGCGATCGGCGGTCGTGCACCGGAATCGAAGCACATGGCGATGTCCTTCCAGAATGATGGAGCGCCGGAATCGGCAATACCGCTCCTCGGATCGCTCCCACAGCCATACAGATCGCTCATTACTTCGAAAATCGTAGCGCGAGAATCGCGAGCGCACAAGCACCGTCGTCCTGCGCAACAACAGTGTGTGCGCCCGACCATCGCCCGGGGAACGATCGTGGTGATCCCGAACGGGTCGTCGCCCCGACCCCGCCCGGGGGAAACAGCATTGCCACGCGTTGGACGTACGCTCCGTCCACCCCGCCCGGGCATTTATCCCCGGGCGGGTCGGGGGTGGCAACGACGGCGGGGTTCACTCCGTTCGTTCCCCGGGCGATGGTCGGGCGACGACCCGGTTATCGACGCACCACGGCCGTCCCCGGGGCGGCGCTCGGGCCGCGACACCATTCGGGTTCACCCCCTTCGTTCCCCGGGCGACGGTCGCGTGAAGATGCCGTTCTCGATCACCACCGTCGTTCGCCGGACAGACGCCGAGTGCCGGCACCGTTCGGGATCACCGGTTAGTTTCGCGGCGCATCGGGCACGAACACGTGATGCAGCGCCGGACTCTGAAAATCCGCGGCCAGGCATTCCATATAAATAACATCCCAGAACTTGCCGCCCATGAAGTGGCACCGATGGCGCCGGCCAAACTCGCGGAAGCCCGCCTTGCGGTAGGCGTGTTGACCAGCCAGATTGAACTCGTAGACCTTGAGCAGCACGTTGCGCAAGCCGAGGGCCGTGAAGGCGTAATTGAGCATCAGCCGGGTCGCCTCGGTGCCATAACCTTTGCCGCGTTCCAGCGGTTCGCCGATGAAGATGACGAATTCGGCGGTGGCATGATGAAAATCGACATCGACCAGCCGCGTCGAGCCGATCGGCGCCCAGTCGCTGCTGCAGTAGATGGTGAACGAGACGCCGTGAGGATCCTGCTCCGGGGTTGCGAGCGATGCGTACTGCGCTTCCACTGTCTCCACCGTCTGTGGTTGCGCGGACGCGCCCGTCGTACGCAGCATGCGAAAATCATTGAACCAGCGATGATAGGTTTCGATCAGATCATGCCGCATCGGGCCGAGCGCGACGTGCTCACCGACGATATTTACGACGGGGCGCGAGCCATTCGAAGCGTTCATCGCACGTCCCTTCTCATATCCGAACGACCACGAGCGTTACACCGTTCATAAGATACGACACGATCGTGATGAACGCGTCCATGAAGCGGCATGCAGTCGCTTACCACCGGTCGCACAGGCGACCCTGCACGACCTTCAAGTGTCGCTTGTTGTTCGAACTGCCTTTCGCGTAACTTCGGATGCCCGATCTTGACAATTCGCGTGGGAGCCGTTAGCCTGCACACAGACGCAACCAATTCCAATCGACCTTCACTTGACGGTATACTGCCGCTATGCAGATCGTACGCTCAATGTCAGAGCGCTCGCAGCGACAGAGAAGGCGCGTAGCGAACCGGCGAAAGGGTCGATCCCAACCGATTTCGCGCGACCGTTTTGGCCGTGCTGTGCGCTGAGGAGGCGAAATGAACCGTCCCATCAATGAGGATGAGACCATGCGGCCCCGGCTCTATCGATACCGGCTGCACCGGCGCGATGCGCTGCGTGTACTCGGTCTCTCTGGTCTCACCCTACTGGCCGCCTGCACCTCGAAGAGCTCCAGCAGCGAACCGGATAGCACCGCGACCAGCGGCGGTTCGTCGGGTGATGTCTCCACGGCCGTCCCCACCACCTCAAGCTCGGGAGCGGCAACGCCATCCGCAAGCACGACAGCGGCCGCCACCACCCCGCCGAAACAGGGCGGCAAGCTGGCGATCGCGGTCGATCAGGAGCCGCCAACGCTCGATCCGCTCGCCTCGCCGTCGGCCATCACCTTCACCATGACGACCTCGGCCAGCGAGAGCCTGCTCTTCCTGACCGACAAGCGCGAACTGCAGCCGTGGCTCGCCGCTTCCTATGAAGCGACGCCCGACGGCATGTCGGTCACCTTCAAGCTACGCGACGACGTCACATTTCAGGACGATACCGCCTTCAATGCCGACGCCGTGAAATGGAATCTCGACCGCATCGTCGATCCGAACTTCAAGGCGGGCGCCTCGCTCAGCACGCTCTCCGGCTACACCGGCGCCGACGTCATCGACCCGCAGACGATCAAGGTGAATTTCAAGGAGCCGTACGCGCCCTTCCTCACCTACGCCGCCAGCCCCTTCCTCGTCTTCCTTTCGCCGGAAGGGACGCAGAAGCAAGGCAACGAGGTAACGACCAAGCCGATCACCACCGGGCCATACCGGTTCACCGAATACGTCGCCAAGGACCACGCCACAATGGAACGCTGGGACGGCTACAAGCGGAAGGCGCCCTGGTCCGATCATGACGGACCCGGCTTCCTCGATTCGATCACCTGGCGCTTCGTGCCGGAGGCGGCCACGCGTTCAACAACGGTCGAAACGGGCGAAGTGCAGGTCGCGACACCGATCAGCTCGCCGCAGGACATTGCACGCTTCAAGTCGTCCAAGGACGTCAAGATTCAGCAGGCCGACTGGGTCGGCGTGCCGCTCGTTATCCTGCTCAACACCCAGAAGGCGCCGACCGATGACGTCAATGTGCGCAAGGCGATTAACCAGGCGATCGACAAGCAGTCGATGATCAACACGCTCTTCGCGGGCACCGGTAAGGAAGCCTACGGCTACCTGGCACAGGCGCTCTTGCCGGTGCCGGACCTGAAGGACATCTACCCCTTCGACCCTGACAAGGCGAATCAGACGCTCGAAGACAGCGGCTGGAAGAAATCCGGCGACGTCCGCGAGAAGAATGGCCAACCACTGAAGCTCATCTTCAACACGATCGACTACGGCGGCGGTCCCGATCCGACGTCAGAGTTCATCCAGGGGCAACTGCGGGCGGTCGGCATCGACGTCGAGATCAAGTCGCAGGCGCGCCCGCCCTTCTACGAGGACAACTACAACGGCGCGACCCACGCCACGACGATCTTCCTGCGCATCGGCGAGTACGATTCGATCTACAGCATGTTCCACTCGCAGTACATCGGGGCGAATTTCAACTGGTCGCGGCTGAACGATCCGGATATCGACAAAGCGCTCCAACAAGGGCGCCAGGAGATGGACCCCGACAAGCGCAAGCAGCTTTACGCCGATCTGGAAAAGAAGCTGATGGACGTCGCGCCGGGCGTGCCGCTGATCGACCAATACTCGGTCTGGGCGCTCCGCTCCAACGTCAGCGGCCTCAAATTCAATGGCTTCACCTACCCGATCGTCTCCGATCTGGCGCTGAGCTAGCGCGCACCGGCGGTTCCGCCTTCACCCCGGCCCCTCTCTCGTTCGAGACGGGAGAGGGGCCGGGAATGAGGGGCGCGGCTCAGTGCACGTGTTGTGTAGCAGGTGAATCGATGCGGCGACCAATGTACGGCAGTTCGTCTGCCTGGACTTCGAGGTAGATGACGTCCCAGAGGCGGTTGCCTTTGAGGTGTGCCTGCCGCTGGCGGCCGAATTCACGGAAGCCGACGCGCTGGTAGGAGCGGAGCTCCGAGAGATTGAATTCGTAGGTCATCAGGAAGAGCGTTTCGAGCTTGAGCGCCGTGAAGGCGTAGTCAAGCATCAGACGGCCGGTTTCGGTGCCGTAGTCGCGCGACTGACTGGCGAACTCGCCGATGTGTAGGAAGAACTCGGCCGACTGATCGTTCGTGTCGATATCGATCAGGCCGGTAATGCCGATCGGCCGAAGCGTTTTCAGCTCGTAAATGGTGAACCAGGCGTGCTCGTCCGTCAGCACCAGATCGTCGTACCAGGGGCCGTCCTCATCCAGCAGAACCGACCAGGCGTCGCCGGACATCGCCCGCAGGGCGAAGAAGCCGTCGCGCCAGCGACGATAGACCGGGAGCAGATCGCGCCGGAGCGGACCGAGCGCCACCCGGCTTCCGATGATATCGAACGTCGGCCGTGTCTCGTTCTGCATGTCCGGTTTGCCGCTATCTCGCTGCAAGCCCGCTATCCCTTCTGGTTCCGTTACACTCGATCGAGCGAAGCGCCGACTCGATCACTCTCAGCTTAACCGCGTTTGCGCTTATGCGCACCCCCTCTAAAGGTTGGGGTTCACCTGCCCGTTCGTCCATCCGTCCTCTTGGAGGATATGACCTGTGGCCTGTCCGTTCGTGTAGCGCGGTTACGACTCGGTTAAAAACTCCAGCACGGCGCTCACAAATTCGTCCGGCCGTTCCCGATGAATCGTGTGGCCGGTGTCGTGATACTGTACCAGGCGACAGCCGCTCTGTGCGCTCATCGCCGCGCGAGCATCAGCCGGTACGAGCGCTGCGCCATGCTCCGGGTCAGCCTGCAACAACAAGATCCGATGCGAGAGCGGTTGCAGCGTTGCGGCAAAGCCGGCGTCGTCCATCCCGCACATCTCTATTAGGGCAAGAAACGGTCCATCAGCCGTAGCACGCAACCATTCAGTTTCGCGCCGTAATTCTTCTTCACTCCGGCCAGGATGAATTCCATGAAGGGCAATGTACGTCTGCTGTTCCGTGCAGCGTTTCGCGCTCAGCAAAGCACCGAGCCAGGTGCGCGTATGCTCATCGCGCTGCGATGGGGGATCTTCCAGAACGACCCGGAGCACCCGCTCCGGCGCATGAACGGCCAGTTCCAGCGCGACCAGCGCACCGAGCGAATGTCCGAGCACGTCGGCTTGCGTGATCTCGAGCGCGTCGAGCACGCCAACGGCGTCCGCCGCATAATCGCGCAGCGCATAGCCGTTGTCCGGCCACTCGCTCCGGTAATGGCCGCGCAGGTCGGGCATGATGAGCCGGAAACGTTCCGACAGCGCCGTAACAACCGGCTGCCAGCACTCAGCCCGATCGTAAAGGCCGTGCAGCAAGAGCAGCGGCGGCTTCTCGGTGGTGCCGCACTCCAGCACACGTAGGCGGATACCGTTCGCAGTCATGCTGCGTTCGCGTATGTTCGAGCCGGTCTTCATCGTATCCACAGTCGCAGCCTCCACTTGAAAACGATGATCGACGTTCGTGCGTCCGCGCCCAGCGATCGTTCGTGGCGTCCCAATGAACGATGCGGCGGCCGACCCCGCCCGGGTGAAGATCGTGAGGATCCCGAGCGTTCGTGCCGCCCGACCGCCGCCCGGGTGAAGATCGCCACGGCCCCCGAGCGTTGATTGCGCCCCGACCCCGCCCGGGGATAAATGCCCGGGC
>CALAGB010000169.1 GCA_937891245.1 uncultured Thermomicrobiales bacterium
TATTACGGCCGTATCGTCGATCCTGAGGCGGGGCGCACGGTCGACGAAGTGATGTTGGTTCGCATGGAGCCGCCGCACAGCTACACGCGCGAAGCGGGCGTCGAGATCCACTGCCACGGCGGACCGCTGCCGGTGAAGCGCATTCTCGAACTCTGCGTCGCGGCTGGTGCCCGGCTGGCCGGTCCCGGCGAATTCACGCTGCGCGCCTTCCTCAACGGCCGCATCGATCTGTCACAGGCCGAAGCGGTCATGGCGGTCGTCTCGGCGCGCACCTCCGAATCACTGGCGCTGGCGGTCGATGAACTGCGCGGGAGCCTGACGCACCGGCTCGGCCCCGCTCGCGATGCGCTCATCCGCACGCTCGCCTATCTCGACGCCTCGGCCGATTTCCCCGAAGACGAAATCCACGGAGTCGATGTCGTCGGGACGCTCCGTTCGGCCGAATGCGCGCTGGCCGAGGTGCTGGCCGCCTCGAATCTCGGACGCCTCTACTACGAGGGCGTGCAGATCGCCATCGTCGGGAGACCGAATGTCGGCAAGTCAAGCCTGCTGAACGCGCTACTTCGCCACGAGCGCGCCATCGTCACCCCGATCGCCGGAACAACGCGCGACGTCATCACCGAAACGATCAACCTCAAGGGCATTCCGGCCACGTTGCTCGACACCGCAGGCATCGGCGAGACCAAAGACGTGATCGAGCAGATGGGGATCGACCGGTCCCGCCGCGCGATTGACGCGGCCGCGCTCGCCCTCTTCGTCATCGACGGCAGCCAAGCCGCGACATCCGACGATCTCGCCGTCGCTCACATGCTCGCCGAACGCCTCGACCGCGACGGTGCCGGACGGGTCGTGCTCGCCATCAATAAGCGCGACCTGCCCCACCACGAAACGCACGAATCGCTGCGCGCCGTACTCCCCGGCTGCCCAACCATCGAACTCTCGACCGTCACCAACAGCGGCATCGACACGCTCGAAGCGACCCTCTTCGACCTCGCCTCCTCGCTCGCCGGAGAAGCCCGCGAACCGGCCACCGTCTCGCTCCGCCAGCGTGAAGCGCTCCGCTCGGCGCTCACCAGCCTCCAAGCCGCTCTTGCCGCCGCCCGCGACGAACTCCCCAACGACCTCATCGCCATCGACGTCCGCGACGCCCTCATGTTCATCGGCGAAATCACCGGCGATCAGATCTCCGAACGCGTCCTTGACGAGATCTTCAGTACGTTTTGTATCGGGAAATAGCGCGTCGCGACATGAGCGGCCACGGAACTACGAGCGCAACGATCACTCGTTCTTCCCGCGCACCAGGCTCGTAAAGACTCCCAACGCGACCACTGCCGCCGATACGTAAAACGCGTCGTGGAGCGAAAGGATGAAGGCGTCGCGCTGGACGATGTCGGGCGGGAGGTGGCCGGAGAGCGCCGCGACGTGACCGGCCATGCGGCTGGCGATGATGGCGCCACCGGCGGCAATGCCGAGCACCTGGCCGTTGATGCGCATCTCGGCCAACGTGCCGGAAGCGATGCCGAGCCGAATGCGCGGCACCGAGCCGAGGATCGCACTGCTGTTCGGACTGTTGAAGAGCCCCTGACCGACACCGATGATCGCCAGGCGCCAGATCAGATCCCAGTAGCTCGCCGAGGTGTGGAGCTGGGTCAGTGTGTAGAGTCCGAACGCCATCACACCGATGCCGACCGTCGCCGGCAGGCGGGTTCCGATCCGGTCGGAGAACCAGCCGGCAAAGGGCGCGAAGACCATCGTCGCGAGTGGGATCGGCGTCAGCAGGAGGCCCGCCTTGAGCGGCGAAAAGCCCTGGCCTCGCTGCAGGAAGAACGGCATCAGGAAGGTGGCGATGAAGAGTCCGGCGAAGGCGATGAGGAGGCTGATATTCCCGGCGCTGAACGCCCGAATCTTGAACAGCCGCAGTTCCAGCATCGGGTGTGGTGAACGCAATTCAGCGATGATGAAGCTGCTAATGAGCAGCACACTCATGGCGAACAGTGCCAGCACCGTGGCGCTGCTCCAGCCCCAATCTTCGCCCTGAATAAGCGCCAGCAAGAGCGCGAAGAGTCCGCCGGACGACAGAATCGCACCGCGGAAATCGAACGGCTGGCGCGTTTCACCCCGCTCGTTGCCGAGAATGCGCCAGGCCCAGAGGATCGCGAAGATGCCGACCGGCACGTTGATGTAGAAGATCGCCCGCCAGGAACCGTATTCGGTCAATAACCCACCGAGGGCCGGACCGATCGAGAGGCCGATCGACACGCTGATCGAATTGAGGCCGAGCGCCATGCCACGTTCTTTGGCACCGAAGGTGTGTGTAACGATCGCCGGCCCCATCGCCTGCAACATCGCCGCGCCGATTCCCTGCATCGAGCGAAAGCCGACCAGCATCCAAACGCTTTCCGACGCGCCGCAGAGCGCGCTGGACCCGGCAAAAATGGCGAAGCCGAGCAGGTAGACGCGCTTGTAGCCGATGATGTCGCCGAGCCGTCCGAACGGCAGCAGCAGGGCGCCGACGACGAGCAGGTAGGCGACGACGATCCACTCGATCGCCGCCAGATTGACACCGAATGCTTCCTGAATCTTCGGCAAGGAGATATTGACGATGCTACCGTCGAGCGTCGCCATGAACGTGCCGACCGATACGGTCGAAAGCACGAGCCATTTGTGCCGTCCCGGCGTAATGTCGGGCCGCTCACTGCTGGTTTCAACCGTGGTGGCGGATGCGTCGTGTGCGTCCAAGCTCGCCCCATCGAGCGCGTCGCGGAATCACCGATGTATCTCAGAACAAACGCGTGGTTCGCGCTCTTCCCGCATGGGTCAGCGCTTCGGCAGCAACCCGAGTTCAATCGTCGCCAGCACGAACATCATATGACTCCAGAGCAACGGGCGGACCCCGATCCGCTCGTCGTCTACCGGGAAGACCTGCTCCGGCAGATAGCCGTCCGGCTCGATGTTGTCGAGGCCAATCCGGTAGATCTCGCGTGCGCGCTCCGGTTGTCCCAGCCGCTGCCGCACGAGCGCCAGCCAGAAGGTGAGTAACGGCCAGGCGCCGGCGCCCTGGCGCAGTTCTGCACCGATGCGCTCGACCTCGCCGTCATAGCCATCGAAGAGATAGCGGTATACCCCGCGTTCGGAAAGGAGGCGTTTCTCGATTTCGGTTACGGTGGCGCTCACCCGTTCAGCGTCGCCCAGCACGCCGAACGGCCAGGCAAGTCCGATGAGTGAGGCGTCGATGACCGGATCGTCACCGATCGGGCCGAAACGGCGCAGATAGTGCCCCTGCGTATCGCTCCAGCTTAACGTCAGTTGATCGGTCATTTCCTGTGCGCAACGTCGCCAGAGCGTGTTGCTGTAGACCTCGCCCGCCAGCCGCAAGCCTTTGGCAGTCGCGGCCAACGTGTAACTGAAATTGCTGCCGTGGCGGGGGCTGGCAAAGCGTCGTTCCCAGAGATCGCGATGACGCATCGTGAAAAGCTGGCCGTCCCACATGTGTGCCAGGCCGTCGGCCAGAGCGCGAACGACGTTTGCTTCGACAATGTCCTCGGTGCGCGGTGCCTTGCAGAGCGCCCACAGGAGCGTGCCCGCTTGATCAGGCTGCCATTCGGCGCCCTTGCGCGGACCGTTCGGGTGATATTCCTCGTAGATCAGGCCGGTCGACTGGAACTCCTCAGCGCGCGCCCAGAGCCAGTTGAGCAGCGGCGCCCGCACGTCGCGGCCGAGGGCTTCCATGGCGACGAGCGCGAAACCGAGATCGCGGCCCGGCCAGCAGTACAGATAGCTCTTGGCGGATGCGGGATAGATCGGGAGATGCGACGGTGCGGCCACCAGGCAGCCGTTCGGCAGCAGGCAGGCGTCATAGACCGACTCACTGAGCGTGACCAGCTCCGCGATGCGCCCGGTGGACGCCGCGTCGCCGCTCACGTGGCCGCCTCGGTCACCTCGCCCAGAGTCGCCCGGTTCAGCCGCACGATGTCGTCCGGCAGAATGCGCAAGACGGCGTCGATCCGGCCTCCGCCGCTATAAACCATCGGCTCCGCCAGGACGGCCCGATCGACGATGACGGGCAACGTCTCGCCATGCCCAACCGGCGGCATGCCACCGACCGCACAGCCGGTGACGGCTAGCACCGTCGCCGGGCTGGCCAGCTTGAGCTTCGGTAAACCGGCCAGCGTTGCCAAACGCTTCCGGTCGATCTTGGCCTCACCGCAAGCAACGACGAGCAGATAATCACCGCCCTGTGAGGCGAAGAGGAGTGACTTGACGATGCGCGTGGGCGGCACATTGAGCGTGGCGGCGGCCTCGGCGACCGTCGCGGTCGGCCCGTCGGGGAAGAGCACTTCGGCGTCGATCCCCGCGCCGGCCACGAACGCGGCCAAGCGCAACGCCGGATCACCGGCGACGGGCTGATCTCGATCGTACTCTGCCGTCAACGGGCTAGCCTTCGACCCGAACGATCTTGGCGGTCATCGGTGCGCGCGGCGTCTGGATCTCAACTGTCTGTCCGGCGCGATGTCCGAGCAGGGCACGGCCGACCGGCGATTCGTTGGAGATCTTGCCCTCGCGCGGCTTGGCCTCGACCTGTCCGGTGATCGTATACGTCTCTTCGACTCCGTCGATCTCCACCGTCACGGTTGAGCCGAGTCGTACGACGCCCGATGGCCCCGATGCGCCATCGTTGTCGATGACGTCGACACGCTTGAGCAACTGTTCGATCTCGCGGATGCGTGCTTCGATGAAGCCCTGATCGTTCTTGGCGGCGTCATAACCGGCGTTCTCGCGCAGGTCGCCTTCTTCTCGCGCCTGAGCGATGGCGCGGACGATTTCGGGTCGCCGCCGGTTGATCAGATCGTCATATTCCTCGTTCAGTTTCTCAAGTCCCTCGCGCGTAATCGGGATACGCGACTGTTGCATGATGTTCCCTTCGGTTCGTCTCATCGCGGAAGCCGGTTGCAGCGTCTCATTTTGGTCGCCGAGTGAAGAAAGAGAGAGACCTGTCCAACCTCATAGCGCGACAGATCGCTCATTCACTCGTTCATGCGTCAACCATAGACTGTACAACGAAGCGCGATCTCGACGCAACGGTCCAGCGATGGCCCGCTACGCAACTCATCTTGACACCTCAGCATGGGGGCATTAAGATAATCCCGAGTAAAATCATCGGCTTTGCCTGCCGGCGGTTTGGTCCACTGGTGCATTGGGTGAAACCGATTCCTGCTCTGGAGGGTACGTGCAAGAACTGGATGTGCGGGAGCGCATGATCGCGCAGGTACCGCCGTCGATCGCGTTATCGGTTCGGGGAGTCAGCAAGACGTTCCCGGCCAAACCGGCGCCGGTCACCGCTTTGCGTGGTGTCGATCTCACCGTTGTGAGCGGCAGTTTCACGGCGATCCTCGGCGCGTCCGGTTGCGGGAAGACGACGCTTCTGCGCCTGATCGCCGGTTTCGATCGACCTGACAGCGGCGAGATTCGGTTGAGCGATCGGGTCCTCGCGGCACCCGGCCTGCACGTTTCCCCAGAGCGACGCAACATCGGCATCGTCCCTCAGGAAGGCGCGCTCTTCCCTCATTTGAGCGTCGCGCAAAACGTCGGTTTCGGCTTGAGTTCTTGGCAACTCCGAGCGTTGTCCCGGCGGGCGCGCCGGGCGCGTGCGGAGCGCATCGCCGAGCTGCTCGAACTGGTCGGCCTGCCGGATTACGGAGAGCGGCGCCCGGGTGAACTTTCGGGCGGGCAGCAGCAGCGTGTTGCACTGGCACGCGCGCTCGCGCCGAATCCGCGCGTGGTGTTGCTCGACGAGCCATTCTCGGCGCTCGATGCCG
>CALAGB010000170.1 GCA_937891245.1 uncultured Thermomicrobiales bacterium
GGGCGTCTGGGCGGGTCGCCGTACGGAACCAGTTCTTCGAACGTGTCCGCCCGGATCTGGTGACGTCCTACCTGACAGAGCGCGGTCGCCTCACCCCCGGCGAGGTCGCCGCGTTAGCTGACGATGCCAAGGCGAGCGAACGGCCGATGGTGTGAAAGGAGTCTGATGACTCACGTCCCCGCTGTAGCCCAGGCAGCCACCCCCAGTGAGGCGGCTACTCGGCCCGCACCCACACATGCTGTGATGCAGCTGCGCCGCACCCACCATTGGACCGGGTGGGCGTATCTGGCCCCGGGAATCCTAGTTTTCGGATTTACCGTCGCCGCGCCACTCGTATATGCGCTCTGGGTTTCGTTCTATTCGTGGGACGGTGTTACTCATGCGACATGGGTCGGCTTGCATAACTACGTCACCGTGTTTACGGATGCGAGTATCGGTAAGGCGGCCATTCAGACTTTGATTCTGTTCGTCTTCTATACGGGCCTGCCGATAGTTTTCGGTACGGTCTACGCTGCCGTCATCGCGCGCTACCGAATTGCTTTGGGCGCAATGTGGCGTACGATCCTCTTCCTGCCTCAGGTGTTATCGGTGGTTGTAATCGGCGTTGTGTGGCAGTGGTTGCTGCAGATGAACGGGCCGATTAATAATGTGCTGCGTTCGATAGGCCTCGGATCGCTAGCCCGCCCGTGGCTCGGGGACTTCACTCTTGCCCTGCCGGCGGAGGGAATCATAGGCACTTGGATATTGACCGGCCTGTGCATGGTTCTCCTGCTGGCCGGAGCGCAGCTGATAGACCCACAACTCTATGATGCGGCAAATATCGATGGCGCGGGACCCATCAAGCAGTTCCTGAACGTCACGGTCCCTGGCCTTAGGAACGTCATCATCGTGTGCGTTGTCCTCACAGCAGCGATGTGCGTCAACAATTTCGCCATTGTGTGGGTGACTACCCACGGTGGGCCTGGAACGCAGACCGAAGTAATATCCACCGCGCTGTACCGGCGCGCGTTCATCTTCTCCGATCTCGGAACCGCATCTGCACTGGCGGTTGTTGTCTTCGCGATCATGGCTATCGTGGCGGGCCTGACCTCCCGCAGATCGGAATCTGAACAATGAGACCGTCATTCACCGCGCAGATAGGCCGGTACGCGTTTCTAGTCCTAGGCGCGCTGATCACGCTCGTCCCTCTCGGCGCCGTCGCGGTCACCGCGCTTTTCCCGCCGGGCACACCCGTGAGCGGTCTCTCATTCCCTTCCCATCTCAACTGGGGAACCTTCGCCTATGCGTGGGAGAATGGCGGGTTTGCCGAATCGTTCGCGACGACATTCATCGTGGCTGCAGGTGCAGTTTCTGTCGTTATCGTCTGCTCGTGCCTGAGCGGCTACGCACTCGCGATTCTTCGCTTTCGTGGCCGCACTGTCATGCGGATAACGTTCCTGACTGGCATCGTTGCACCGTATGTTGCGTTGATCATTCCGTTATACTTCCAGTTGCAGAGCCTGGGGCTGCTACAAACTCGCTGGGGGCTGGTTATCGTGGAAGCAGGACTGTATCTAGGGTTCGGCATATTCTGGATGCAGTCCTTCATTCAGAAACTACCCAAGTCGTTGTTCGAAGCTGCATACACCGATGGGGCCAACAGTTTTCAGGCATTTTTACGTGTCGTGCTTCCGCTGTCACGTCCGGCGCTGGCGACACTCGCGATCCTGACCTTCCTGTCGTCCTGGAACGAGTATCTGGTCCCATTGGTTCTCGGCAACAGCGCTGGGACGAGCACCGTCTCATTGAGCCTCGCATCCTTCCAAGGTCAGTTCTCCACAGACATCCCGTCGCTGGCGGCCGCCTCGCTCATCATTGCCGGTCCTGCAGTGATCCTCTTCCTGTTGACGCAGCGGAGTTTCTTCAGGGGTCTGTTGGCAGGGGCTGTGAAGTAATGGCCATTCGACCGACTACGAAGCCCTTGGCTGTCCGGGACCTCATCGTATGGAGTGCCAGTAATGATTCATGGTTCGTCTCGGCCTGCGATGTCAACGCGGGGTTTGGCGACCTACCGGACGATGTGAACCCGCGCGAGCCGGAAGTGGTGGGATACAGCGCAGCGAAGGTTCCGTTGATGGAGGTGCTTGCGGCGCGGGCTGAGCCGATCATCATCGTCAACACTTTGGGCATTGCCCGAGATGAGTATGGTCTGCGTGTCTTGGACGGAATTCGGCAGGCATTGCGGGAAGTTGGATCGACCGCGCTCCTCACTGGAAGCGACGAGACAAACTCGCGTACCCGGCAGACGAGCGTCGGCGTCACGGTCATAGGCGCCGGGAAGGGGCCCGTACCGCTGGGATCGAGTAGAGCAGGAGACCTCGTTGTGTGCATCGGCATTCCGAAGGACGGCATTTCCGTGCCGTACAGCGAAGGGGATGCCGACATAGCTAGTTTGCACGATGTCGTCGAGTTGCTGGCCTCGCCGGCGCAGGAACTGTTGCCGGTCGGCAGCCACGGCGTCGAATACGAGATAGCGGAGCTTGCCAGAACTGCCCAGGTCAGCTACAACCTTGAAACGAGTAGCAGTATCGATCTGCGCGCTTCAGCCGGGGCAAGCACGTGCATGATCGCGACCGTCTCTGCGCCGCGCCTCGACGCCCTGGGCTCGTTCACGGGGCTACCCGTCGCCATTGTGGCCGAGTTGGTGGAGGCATCCGCTGCCGATTTGATTGGGAAGGTATCGACTGAGGTTGTGGTCGGGTCGGATCTGGCGCGGTGACGTGTGAGCGTCCCGTTTTCGGCTCCCCCTCGATTCAGCTATGTGAATTGCGCATAACGGATGCTGAGGGGCTCCGGCGGAGCAGGTCGCCGAGGTTGCCCGGCGCGTCACTGATGGATAAATAGGGCCGCTGGGGGGATCGCCGGCGGCACCAAATGCGGATCGTCTTCCGGCGACGGAAACAGCCGCAGGTGCTGTCCTGTTTGTCCACTGTGCCCGGCGCCGAGGGACGTTCGGAGATCGGAAGAGCACACGTCTGAACTCCAGTCACCTTGTAATCTCGTAT
>CALAGB010000171.1 GCA_937891245.1 uncultured Thermomicrobiales bacterium
ACTATAATGTCCGCGTCGAGAACGCAACGGCCGCGGCCGGGTACAGCGCCGGCATCGCTGCCTGGGGCGGGAAAGATTGGACGCCCGACAAGCGTTGGCAGGAACCTCGTGTGGAGGTATCTGGTTTGCTGTCACTCTCCGAATTTGCCACGCTTGTCCGCTAGCTGCTGGAGGTCATGATCCAGACCCGGACGTCGTTCGGCACGAGCTCGGCAAAACGGTTGGCGTCGTCGAGCGATCCCATCGAGAAGCCGTAGTGCACCGGCACCGCGACGCTCGGTTTAATGATCCGGGCGGCATCGGCGGCTTCTTCGGCGGTCATCACGGCGCGACCACTGACCGGCAAGAAGGCATAATCAACCGGGCCGAAGGTCGACATCTCCGGGATAACGTCTGTATCGCCGGCCGCGTAAAACGTGAGCCCATCGATCTCCAGCAACAGGCCGAGATGATCGTTCGCTCTCGGATGATTCGGCTCACCACTGGCGCGAAATTTGGTGAGCGTGTAGGCCGGTACCGCTCGAATCTGGAGTGGCCCGATACTCACCTGTTGGCCGGGGAGAAGCGTCTGCACATTGCCCCCAACTTTTTCGGCCGAGAGCCTGCTGGCGAAGACGATTGAGTCGTTGGTGCGAATGCGATTGATGTCCTCGGGTGACAGATGGTCCCCATGCTCATGGCTGACCAGAATGACATCGGCCGGGGGTTCGCCATCCGGCACGTTGTACGGGTCGATGTAGATGTGCAGGCCGCCAGCGTCAATGCGCAATGAGGATTGGGTGTACCAGATGATCGTTGGCTCCATCGATCCCTGCTCCTTCGTCTGCCGTATGCCCTTGTCGAGATGCACAATTCGGCTGCCGCGCCATCTTAGTATGTTGAGAATGCCTGTGCTATAGTCCGTCGCATGAATGCGCACGCATCCATCGGAATGGATCGACGTGTCTGAAGGGGTCTACCGGCGATGAAACTGGTATTCGCGGTCGTCCAGGACTACGATGCGAACGAACTCCTGAAAGAGATCACGTCCGCCGGATTTCGTGCCACGCGGATCGCCAGTACGGGAGGATTCTTACGTGTCGGAAACACGACGCTGATGATCGGTGTCGAGGATTATCAGGTGCGGAAGGTCATCCGGATCATCGATCGGAACTGTCGCCAGCGCACCGAAACCGTGCAACCGGAGATCATCGGCGATGTGCATGAATGGTATCCGGCTGAAATGGTTGATGTGGTTGTCGGCGGCGCAACCGTCTTTGTTGTCGGCGTACAGCGGTTTGAACGGATTTGATGGTGTCTCGCGCGCACTCCGGCTCAATGCCGAGTCATCTTGCCCCACGCCGGCGCGTGCGACGGCTTCTGGCGAATATGCTTACGTCACTGATGGTAAACGCGGCGATCATTCTGGCGGCCCCGCAGGCGAGCGGTCGCGACCCCGCACCGATTGTTTTGCAGCAAAAACGCGAACTGATCCAGGGTCGGTGGGCGACCGGTGAGTTCGTGCGCTTCGAGATCCCGATGGTGGTGATCGTGGCGCTCGAAGAAACGGGCGATTCACGTTGGATTTCGCCGAACTGAGCGTGCACAAAACCGGGGCCGGCGAACTCACTCGACCCCGGTTTGACCTGTCGCTTTAAACGGTTCGGTTAGCTCGCCGCGTTCGCGGTTTCCGCGAGTGTCATGCCTGATAACAGGCGTTCCATCGCCATAATATGGCTGCAGGTGCCGAGTTGCAGCGCGCTATACGAATGGCAGTCGCATGACCATTCGCCGTCATCGAACGACACATGATAGGTGTCGTGCTCTCCCTGAAATTTGACGGTGAGGTGCTGAATCTGTGCTCGGTCGGGTTCTTCTGCGTAGCGTCGCGCCTTTTCGATCTTGCCGATCATGCTAGAGTTCACCAGCTATGCTCCTTTCCGCGAACCTGGTAATGAGGCTGCCAGGCCGCGTATCGTTGAAACTGGTGGCGCCCGCCGCGACACCTTAAATCAAACGAGCACCGGAACGTCCGTTCCGCGGTGCTCGTGCGCCGGCTGGTATTTAATTAGACGACCATTCATCATGCTCGTCGTCTCCTTCATCGCATCAACTCTCTGCCTCCGATTATATCGCGCCTCATGCGGAAGTCAAAGCCCTGTAGGCTGAGTTAAGGTTGACTGAAGGGTGCGAACGTACGAAGATTCTGGCGATGAACGACTCGCTCACGCAGATGAATTCAATCAGCATCGCGGTCCTTGCCGGTGGACACAGTCGCCGCATGGGCCGGGATAAGGCGCTGCTCCGCGTTGGGTCGCGGACCCTGCTGGAAGTCGTGGCCGAGCGCGTGCGCCCGTTTGGCGACGATCTCTTCGTGGTCGCGACTGCCAGGGCGGCGTATGAAGCTCTCGGCTTTCGCGTCGTGCCTGATCTGCACCCTGGGAGCGGATCGCTCGGCGGGATCTATACCGCGCTGAGCGCCGCCCGCTGTGAACGTTGCCTTGTCGTCGGCTGCGATATGCCCTTTCTCAATCCGGAGTTGCTCGCCTACATGTGCCAGTTGCCGTTCGATTACGACGCGCTGGTGCCGGTCCTCGGCGGTGCTCGCAGCGATCAGGGAAACGATCGGACGTTCGAGACGTTGCATGCGATCTATGCGCGAACGGTGTTACCCGCGATTGAGCGTCGCATCGAGGCCGGGATCCTCAAGATCGCGGATTTGATCGGCGACATCAATACCCGCGAGATCGACGAGGCGACGGTACGTCGCTTCGATCCTGAACTCCGCTCATTCTTCAACGCCAATACGCCGGATGATTTCGCGTTTGTTGAACGAATACTTGGGCACGATCAGAACGATCGGTAAAGGTGACCGGCTGGGTGATTGGCCGAAACATCCGCCGTATGTCATGATAGCGACGTTCTATCCTGCGATAGTGAGCTTGGCGGCCGGCTTTCAATCTACATGCAGCGCACCGGTCCCGCGCGGAAATTTGTCGTGCAGAAAAAGGAGTACGCCGTGGGGGCTGCCGCTAACCGGAGTGGGATCGTGACGTTGCTTTCGGATTTCGGTCTCCGTGATAGCTACGTCGGCCAGATGAAGGGTGTCATTCTCGGCCTATTTCCAGCTGCGCAGATCGTGGACTTGACGCACGAGGTTGCCCCACAAGATGTGGCAGAGGGCGCGTTTCAACTGGCAACTGCCTGGCGTTCGTTTCCGGCAGGTACGGTTCATGTGGCGGTGGTCGACCCAGGAGTCGGCACGGCGCGACGCGCGATCGCCTTCCTGCACGAGGGACACTACTTCGTGCTCCCCGATAACGGACTCGCGTCGTTCGTTCTGGAAGCGCGCGTACCGGAACGCGCGGTCTTGTTGGAACGCCGAGCGGCCCGGCTCGCGCATGTTTCATCAACCTTCCATGGGCGCGATGTCTTTTCTCCGGCTGGGGCGCAACTGGCTCGAGGAATCGCGCTCGAGGACCTTGGGAGCACGATCGATCCGATGTCGTTGATCCGGTTGTCGGTTCCGATCGTCGCCTCAGAGAATGGTGTGGTGCGCGGACCGATCGTTTCGATCGACCACTTTGGCAGCTGCCGCACGTTTATTCGGCCGGACGATCTCCCCGCACCGGCCGATCGCGTGGTCGTTCGCTGCGGGCGCGCGGTCATTCGCGGGATCGTACGCACCTATGCCGACGTCTCCGAAGGACATACGCTCGCGTTGTTTGGCAGCTATGGTGGCTTGGAGATCGCGGTCAGGGCCGGAAGCGCCGCCAAAGCGTGGGAGCTTGAGCGGGGGATGACGGTGGAGGTGACCGGCCCGGACGAGTCGAAGTGAACCGCCTGCTATACTTTCCCGGCAGGACGCGTTGAGCTGCAGTGAATGTGAAAGGACGAGACCGGCAGAATGGCGAAGAGATCGACACGCACGGGCCGGGACGGCCGCCGAAAGCTCAACGAATCCCAACTCCAGGCATACCGGGCGCGCAAGGCGGCCACGGTGGTCGAGACTCCGTCCGATCCGGCCGTGGAGCATACTGACACGAGCCAGGCGGAACGGTCATACCGTCGCGCGGTACAGGCAGGTCATGTGACGGCCTGGGGGCACGTCGGCGAAGAATACGAGATGATTCGCGCCGACCTCAAGCGACTCTTTATTATCACAATTTTGATGTTTATCATCATCCTGGTTCTCTGGTTCATTCTGGCCTAACCGTCAGAGCCAGATCGCGCGCGATACAAACGAACCCCGACCAAATTACTGGCCGGGGTTCGTGCTTTCGTGAGCTGAGCGGTTGGATTACGCTTCAGCGAGCGGAGAGGGGTCTTCCTCATCCTCCGGTTCGCCGTCTTCTTCGGTGTAATCGTCGTCCGAATCCTCATCGCTCAATTCGTCGAAGCTCTCGGTCTCCTCGTCATCATCATCGTCGTCATCGTCGTCATCGAGGAGATCAGGCTCGAGTTCGCGTGCCATTCGTCGCGTATCGCGCAGGTATGGACGTGGCGCGGCAATCGTCGCCTGGCGCTGGAAGGCGACCGGGAATGGCGAATCCGGGTCGTGATAAATCTCGCGCAGGATGATGCGCGCCGTGACGCCGGTGAGCGCGACGATATACGCCTTGAAGCGGTTACCCGATTCCATCAATCGAACCATCCGCTGGCCGATCTGCGGCTCGAGCTGACCGAGTCGATTTCCGTGCTCGTCGTGGACGTAGACGTTCTTGCCGTCGATCCGCAGCTCCACTTCGTCCGCCGGGGCGAGTTGCGTCAGAATCGCATCCACGGTTGGACGGATGAGATCGGTGATGAAGGTCTTGCCGACCTCTTCAACGAAGACGCCGGCTTGCACGGCGTTGCCGGTGCGAAAGGCGGCGACTGCGGCCGGAGCATCAGCGGCTTTTGCCCCGATCAACTGCTCGATACGACCGGCATTCCGCTGCGCGATGACGTTCGACGGATCGATGGCGATCGCCTGTCGGTAGACCTCCAGTGCCTCGTCGAGATTGCCCATCTCCATCAGCGACTTCCCGAGCCGGTTCATCGCGTCGATATCGCGCGGGGCCGCTTCGAGAATCGCGCGGTTAACCTCGGCGGCGGCGGCCCAGTCGCCGGAAATCGCGAACTTGCGTGCCTCTTCGGCGCGGCGCCTCGCGGCGCGATTTCGTCCCTCAGGTTGATATGCTGCCAAATCTACCTCCACGTTCCCCACGATCGAAGATATCGGTTCAAAGTTCGAGGTGTCCTGTGTCCATCACTTCGCCGAGCAGGTACCAGGGCGACGTTTCGGTGATGCGTACATCCACGAAGCGCCCTTTCCAGTCTCCGGGGGCATCGAAGAAGACGAGTGTGTTCCCACGGCT
>CALAGB010000172.1 GCA_937891245.1 uncultured Thermomicrobiales bacterium
CAGATGGGCTATCTCTTCAGGAGCAGCGACGCGGCACAGTTTGCGACGTTGCAAGAATCCGCGGCGATGCAGCAGCGGCTCGGCGTGCCGGTCGAGGTATTGTCGCCGGAGGAGATCGCCGCCCGCTGGCCGCTGATTGTCGTCGACGGACTCGAGGGTGCCACCTACTGTCCGACCGACGGCTCCGGCGCGCCGTCCGACGTCGCCTATGCCTTCGCGCGCCGCTCGCGCGACATGGGCGCGCGCGTCCTCGAAGGTATCGAGGTGAGCGGCATCACGATCGAAGATGGGCGCGTACGCACGGTCGAAACGACGCAGGGGCGCATCGCGACGTCGCTGGTGTTGAACGCCGCCGGACCGTGGGCGGGCAAGATTGGCGAGTTGGCCGGGGTCGACATCCCGGTCTATCCGCATCCGCGCCAGGCGTTTTCGGTAACGCCGGTCGATGAACTCGGCGACCTGTTCCCCTTCGCCATCGATCTGGGCACCGGTGTCTATGTGCATCAGGAACCGGCCAGCATCGTGCTTGGTGGCGGCGATCGGGCGCGACCGGCCAGCTTCGAGGCGACGATCGACTGGTCGCGCTTCGAGTACGTCATCGAATCGGCGATTCGGCGCGTTCCGGCGCTGGAGGAGGCGCGCAGTCTGAACGGTTGGTGCGGGTTGCGTGAGATGACGCCCGACGATCACGCGATTCTTGGACCGGTCGATGCGCTGACAGGCATGTGGTGTGCGACCGGCTTCTCCGGGCACGGCTTCATGCACGCCCCGGCTGCGGGTCGGATCGTCGCCGAATGGATGCTTTCCGGCCAGCCGCCGGCCGATATTGATCCCGCTCCATTCGCGCTCGCGCGCTTTGCGGCCGGGAAGACGACCAAGGCGGGATTTGTTTTCTAGAGCAGTGGGCGACATTTATGGCGCCCATGGCACCAGACGATCACGTTCTCGAAAAGGAGACCATATTGCTGACATTGGGCTATAAGGCGTCTGCGGAACAGTTCGGGCCACGGGAATTGCTCGATTTCGCCGTGGTGGCGGAAGAAGTGGGCTTCGATTCGGTCGTGGTGAGCGATCATTTTCAGCCGTGGCGACACCATAGCGGCCACTCCCCGTTTTCGTTCGCCTGGCTGGCGGCGGTTGGTGAGCGGACGAGCCGGGTGAAGCTCGGCACGAGCGTCGTGACGCCAACCTTTCGTTACCACCCGAGCATCGTGGCGCAGGCGATGGGGACGCTCGGTGTCCTCTTCCCGAATCGCGTGCTGCTCGGCGTCGGCACCGGTGAATCGCTAAACGAGGTGCCGTCGATCGGCGTCAAATGGCCGGCGTTCAAGGAGCGCTTCGGTCGGCTGAAGGAAGCGGTCACGCTGATGGAGCGGCTCTGGTCCGAGGACCGCGTCACCTTCGAGGGCGAGTACTATCGAACCGAGAAGGCAACGGTCTACGACAAGCCGGAACAGCCGATTCCGCTCTATATTGCCGGCTCGGGACCCAGCGCGGCGCGACTGGCCGGCCGCGTGGCGTCGGGCTTCATCTGCACCAGCGGCAAGGCGCCGGCGCTGTACAGCGAAACGCTGATCCCGGCCGTCAAGGAGGGCGCCAGTAAGGCAGGGCGCGACATGAACGATATTGAGTTGATGATCGAAATGAAGGTCTCCTACGATCACGATCACGAACGCGCCATGGCCGACACCAAGCACTGGGCGGCGCTCGCCCTGACACCCGAACAGAAGGCGGGTGTCGAGGATCCGATCGAAATGGAGCGGCTTGCCGATAGCTTGCCGGTCGACCAGGCGGCCAGTCGCTGGATCGTCTCGACCGATCCGGACGAGCACATTTCACATATCAAGCCGTATCTCGATCTCGGTTTCACCCACCTTGTCTTCCATGCGCCCGGCACCGATCAGGAGCGTTTCCTCCGGCTCTATGGCGAGGAAGTCTTGCCGAAGCTGCGGGAGATGGGGAAGTAGGACGGGAACGCCCGTCCTCACCCCCGGCCCGAACCTCTCGAACTCTCCCTTCACTGGAGGGAGAGAAACCCCTCTCGTGCCTCCCTGGCGCGGGAAGACGTTGCTGATCATTGTCGTCGGCTGCTTGTTGTTGACGGCCTGCGGTTCAAGCCGTGGTCCGACCGCGACCGGGAGTGGCGCGCCACGCATGGTGCGGCAGGCTGTCGCTTCCCCGCCCGCGGTGACGGTGGTGCCGACCGTTGGTCCCAGCGCGTCGCAGCCGGTGAGCTATCACTTCGATGTGCAGCCGATCCTGACGAGCGCATGTGGCAGCTGTCACGGCGGCCAGGGTGGGCTCTGGATTGACAACTATGAGCTGGTGATGCGCGGCGGCGCTTCGGGCGCGATCGTTGTGCCGGGTAAGCCCGATGAGAGCGAACTCTATCTGCGTATCACCAGCCAATCGACACCTGCGATGCCGCTCAATAGCCCGCCGCTCAGTCAGTCAGAGATCAGTACGATCCGCGACTGGATTGCTGAGGGCGCGCCAAAGAACTGAAAACTCGCGCAGAGATCTTTAAACATAGATCCCCTCTGCGTCTCTGCGCGAGTGAATCGTTACCCCCTCCACCGACTCCGCCAGTTGCCCAGAGCAGCATGTGTTGAATCCGCGGTCGTCCGGTGTGTGGCCGGGCCTCCAGATTTGGGCGCAAGCTTCGGATAGTTCCGGGCCACGCAGACAACTACGATCGAAGCCGTTGAATGAGTTCGATCGAGAGGATGCTACGTGGCCCATCGAAAACCATTTCGCTTCGGCGTAATCAACGAGACACCATTACCGACCGGGGAGTGGTTCGCTCAGCTCCGGCGGATCGAGGAGCTTGGGTTTGCGACGTTCTTGATTCGCGATCACCTGACGCCCGATTTCTTCGGCGATCAGTTCGCGCCCTTGGTCGCGCTTACCGCCGCAGCTGGCGCGACGAGCACGATCCGCCTGGGCACGCTGGTGATCGACAATGACTTCCGTCATCCGACGCTGCTCGCCAAGGAAGCTGCGACGCTCGACCAGCTCTCCGGTGGACGCTTCGAACTCGGACTCGGTGCCGGCTGGATGCGTCGCGAATACGACGCGGCCGGGCTACCCTACGACCGCGCCGGTCTTCGTATCGATCGACTGGAGGAGTCGATCGCCGTGCTCAAGGGGCTCTTCGCCGGGGGCGCGTTCCGTCACGATGGGACGCACTACCAGATCGATCAGCTGGAGAATTACCCGCGTCCAGCGCAGCGACCGCATCCGACGCTGCTGATCGGCGGTGGCAAACGCCGGGTGCTGACGCTCGCCGGACGCGAGGCGGACATCGTGAGCATCCTGACGACATCGGTCGCGAGCGGCAGTGTCGAGGATGATCCGAGCGAGCGCCTGGCACCGGCCGTTCGCCAAAAGCTCGGCTGGATTCGTGACGGAGCCGGCGAGCGGTTCGACCAGATCGAGTTGAATCTCATCCCGACGCTCCTGCCGGCCGACGATCCGCGTCAATGCGCCGCCGAATTGATCGCCGAACGCGGTTGGAACGGCGTCACTGTCGATGATGTGCTGGCGATGCCCTCGCTCCTCTTCGGGAGCGAAGACGACATGATCGATACGCTGGTGCGCCGCCGCGATGAATACGGCTTCTCGTACTACATCGTCTCTGACGAACGAATCGACCAGTTCGCCCCGATCGTCCAGCAGTTGGGTGGACAGTAGCGGTGGGGAACGGGTGGGCGGCCCTCGCCCGCGGACGGTCCCCGCTCCTCCCCTTCAGATCACCTTGTCGATTTGGGCGAACGTTTCGATGACGACGTCGGGTTGGGCGGCTTCGAGGTCCGCTTCGGTGAAGATGCCGGTGCGGACGAGGATGCCGGTCAGGCCGAGCCGTTTGGCCGGCATGATGTCTTGCAAGAGATCGTCGCTGACAATCGCGACGTCTTCCGGTGGCAACCCGAGCGCGCGAAAGCCGGCCCGGAAGAAGGGCGCGGCCGGTTTGCCGACGACGCGGGCACGTTTACCGGTGACGTATTCGAGGCCGCGTATGAAGGCACCGGCATCGAGGGTCGGGCCCTGGGCGGTGATCCAGTATTTGCCTCGATGCATGGCAACGAGTGTGGCACCGTTGAGGAGCAGCCGGAAGGCGTGATTGAGTGCGGCGTACGTAAAATTGTTCTCGGCGCCGCCAATGACAACAACCTTCGCATCCATGCCGTTTGTCAGTGGGACGCCTTCGAAATCCCCGGCGACATCGCCGGTGGTGATCAAATAGCAGGGCTGGCCGGGGAAGCGACGGCGCAGGTAGGCGGCGGTCGCGGCTCCGGCCGTGATGATCTCCTCATCATGCACGTCGAAGCCGATACGCCGCATCAACGCGCCGAGCGAATGGCGAGTGCGCACGGTGGTGTTGGTCAGGAGACGAAAGGGGAGCTGGCGACGCCGTAAATCGGCGAGCGCTTCGATCGAACCTGGTATCGGGTCAGTATCAATGCGCAGCACACCATCAACATCGATCAGAAGGCCTCGAATCTCGGCCATCGCTCTCCTCGATTCCGTCATCACCCCACGAAAATGGGCGTTCGCGCCCCGAGCAATGTGTTGAGAATACTCATGGCAACCAGCCGTCCGGTGCGCGGGTTCTCATCGGTCGGAATGCCCTGCACCTCGAAGCGCAGCTGGCCAAAGCTGCCTTCGGCCGTGATCTCGTGCTGATTCCGCGTGACGGCGGGGTCGGCGATGATCTCGACCTGTGTCCGGTCGAGCCCGAGACCGGCCAGACTGACGGCGGCGGTGACATTGACGCTCGCGGGATACTTGATCGCCGCCTCACGGGCAACGCCGTAGAAGACCGTTTGTGGCGCGCTGAGCGGAGGGGTATCGTTCCCCAGGAGCGTGCTCGGCGGCTTGCGCACGGTGTGCGTCACCCGATCGAGCCCGCCGAGCCGGGCGGCGGCGATAGCGTCGAGTGCCCCGATCGCGCCGGAGGCGACTTTCATGCGGGTGCCGCCCTCTTCGGCAGCCTCCAGTAGTGCCTGATACACCTCGTCATGCGCCAGCACCCCGACGCTGACCGCGATCATGTTAAATCCGGAACGGAGTGTCGCGGGACCGTGTTCGCGCAGGCCATCGTGCCCGGCGATCTCGACGACCACATCCGGCCTTAGCGCCAGCAGTTGATCGAGCGTCGCGACGAGCGGGATCTCGACCTTTCGTGGCCGCGTTGGATCGCGCACCAACGCCCCCACAATGTCGATGCTGTCGATGCCGCGTTCTTCGAGCAGATGAACGACTCCCTGGCCGATCGTGCCCAGTCCGATAAACCCCACGCGGAGCGGCGCGTTCGCCATGGCGTACCTCCCCCAACCAATGCCTTATCGTTGACTCACGAGGTGGATAATAAACCATTGCGGCGCTTCGCGGCAGCAGGGCGTTGCGGGCAGATCGCAGTCCTTGCGATACTGTCGCGTCAGGGCACCGAGCCGCACCGGAACGATTGGGGGTCGCATGCCACGCTTTGCCGCGAACCTGACGATGCTCTTTACCGAATTCCCGTTCCTCGAGCGCTTCGATCGGGCCGCCGAGGCCGGATTCACCGGCGTCGAGTTCCTCTTTCCGTACGATGAGGATATCGTCGCCATCGAACAAGCGTTGAAACGAAACGGGCTTACCCAGGTACTCTTCAATCTGCCGGCCGGGGATTTCGCGGGTGGCGAACGTGGGATCGCGAACGATCCACGTCGTGTCAGTGAATTTCGGGACGGCGTGCAGCGCGCACTGGAGATCGCGGCACGGTTGGCGTGTAGGCAGCTCAACTGCCTCATCGGTCTCTCGCTCAACGACGTGCCGATGTATTCGCAAATGCACACCGTTGTCGAGAACCTGCGTTATGCCGCCGAGCAGGCCGAGCGGGCCGGCGTGAAGCAACTCATCGAACCCCTGAATCTCGTCGACACGCCCGGTTTTCTGCTTTCAAATACCTCGGAGGCCGCCCGGTTGATCGATGATACCGGCCACGATAATCTGGGAATTCAGTA
>CALAGB010000173.1 GCA_937891245.1 uncultured Thermomicrobiales bacterium
CGCGCGCGGCGGCGGCTGTTTGGCGGCAATGATTTGAACGGTCCGAGCCGCAGGTAATGACAACCGAGGCGCCCTTCGATTGCGCATCGGCGATCAGATATTCGAGTTTACGTGTCTTGTTGCCGCCCAGGGCGAGGCCGGTGCAGTCGTCGCGCTTAATGAAAATGCGCGGCCCGCCGAGTACCGCGCTCAGGTACGACGCTTCTTCAATCGGCGTCGGGAGGTGCGCCAACCGGATGCGCGGCAGCGAGGCGAGTCTCATAAGCTCTCCTGTCTTACGCTGTATGTCAGCCAAGAGTCGATACGTGGAGACGTACCATGCGTAACGAGACGCGTCAATCGCCGCTGGTCCTCACTCCCCATGTCCATTGCGCTTACTGGAGCTCAATCACCCATGGATCGTTTCGCTCATTCGAGTTTCAATCGCGGATCGATCGCTTCCCGTAGGCCGTCCCCCAGGAAGTTGATGCTGGTTACCGTGAGTGTGATCAACAGACCCGGGAAGATCGAAAGCCAGGCGGCATCGCGGATGTAGCGTTGCGCGTTGAAGAGCATATTGCCCCAGGTTGCGGTTGGCGGCTGAATACCGAAGCCGAGGAACGACAGCGCCGACTCGATGAGAATCGCATAGGCGACCAGGAGAGTCGCCGAAACAATGACCGGGGCGAGCGCATTGGGCAGAAGGTGGATGAGAATGATGCGCCAGTTCGGCACCCCGACACTTCGTGCCGCCTCGGTGAATTGGGCGGTTCGCAGCGTGAGAAATTCACCGCGCACAAGACGAGCGACTCCCATCCAGAAAACGCTGCCAAGGATGAGTGTCAGTGAGAGCGGTGTGATGGTCGTGAACGCGCCGATAACCAGCGCCAGCGGCAAGATCGGCAACGCCAACGCGATGTCGATGAGTCGTGAAATCGCACCGTCGACCAGACCACCGTAGTAGCCCGCGACCGCGCCGATGAGTGACCCGGCCATGACCGCGATCAGCGATGAGAAGAGTCCGACGAGTAGTGAGACGCGTGCGCCGAAGACGAGACGGCTGAAGACATCTCGTCCGAGATCGTCCGTACCGAGCCAGTGGTTCGGACTTGGCCCATGCAGCGCGGCGTACGGGTCGATTGCATCTGGCTCGAACGGGGCGATCAAGGGAGCGAAAATAGCGGCGAAGGCAAGCGTCAGCAAAACGATCAGACCGAAGATTGCCAACCGGTTACTGCGAAATCGGCGAAATATCTGCGAGCGGAACGACCGCGCGAGCGTTACCTGCTCGCTTCCCAGCTGTTCCGCATCGACGATGAGCGGTGCATGTGACGACATATCGATCCCCTAATAGCGAATCTGCGGGTTGGCAAACCCGTAAAGAACGTCCGCAATCAGATTCCCAAGCACCACACCAATTGCCGCCAGCATGAACGCACCCATCAGCACCGGATAATCACGCCCAAGGATCGACTCGGTAATCAGCCGGCCGAGGCCGGGCCAGGAGAAGACGACTTCAGTGACCAGGGCACCGGAGACGAGCTTGGGGATTTCCAAGCCGAGCAGGGTGATGACCGGTACGCAGGCGTTCCGAAACGCATGCTCGAGGATGACAACCCGCTCGACGAGCCCTTTGGCTCGTGCCGTTCGAATGTAGTCCGCCTGGACGACTTCGATCATGCTGGAATGAATGTAGCGTGACCAGGCAGCGATATTGACGGATGCCAGCACCAGGGCAGGGGCGAGCAGGTGATAGAGCAGGCTGAAGACACCACCGGACCCCCGACCGCCAGTCGGGATCCAACCGAGTTGGCCGGAGAACAGAAGGATGACCATCAGCCCGGTCCAGAACGTCGGCACGGAGATGCCGAGCATAGTGAGGGCGTTGATCCCGTAACGCACCCCCGAACGGGGGCGCGTCGCGGTAAAAATACCGATGGGGATGGCGAATACGATCGCTATGATCGATGACGCTCCCATCAATTCGAGGGTCGCCGGAAGCCGTTCTCGCAACGCGGCGGTGACGGGTCGTCCATCTTTGTATGAGTTGCCCCAATCGCCGGTGACGACACCGCCCATCCATTTGACATATTGCACCGGCAGCGGATCGTTGAGCCCGAGGTTTTCCTTGATGTGCTCAAGATCCTCGGCCCGTACGCTGGGCGAACCCGCGTAGATATCGGCTGGTCCACCCGGCGGCAGATGGATCAGCAGGAAGAGGACGATTGAAACCCCGAAGAGCAATGGGATCGCGCCGAGCATGCGATGAACAAGATAGCGTCCCATGGCTAGCTACGCACCCACCACTCGTGCACGTTCCACATATTTGTCGCGTTGGACGGGTTTTGGACGAAGTTCTGCACCCGGTGCTTCACGGTGTCGAAGAAAACGCGATCGTAAATATAGATGTTCGAGACGTCATCAATCACGGTCTGTTGGAACTGGGTGTAGAGCTTCTTTCGTTCATCGCGGTCGATCGTCTCAGTCGCGTCGAGCAAGAGCCTGTCGACATCCGGGTTGCTGTACTTGGTCCAGTTGGATGGGCTCGTGCTGAGCCAGCGATCGTTATAGGTGCTCGGATCGACCGACCAGGACCAGAAGCCGTATGCCCATTGGAAATCGCCGCTCGAACTGGCCGCGACAAACGTCGCCGCATCGACCGGTTTGATGTTGACCTGAACGCCGATGTCCTTCAGTGTCGCTTGCAACAGTTGCGCGACCTGGAGACGCTCTGAGTCCCCTGAGATATTCATGAGATCGAGCGAAAGTTTCTGCCCGTCTTTCTCCCGTACGCCGCTCCCCTTGGCGACCCAGCCGGCCTGATCGAGCAGTTGTTTGGCCTTGTCGGTGTTGAATGCCATCTTTTCCGTTGGATCCCAGAACGCCCAGCTCGGCTCGGCCACCGGCGACCAGTGCGGCTTTACCAGATCCTTCAAGACGGTCTCCGTAATTTCAGTCTTGTTGATACCGTAGGTGAGAGCCTGGCGCACCCGCTTATCGCTCAGTACCGGATCATTCAGGTTGATCGTGATGTGGAAGTACGAGTGCGCCGGAGTCGACAGCACATCGTAGTCCGTATAGCCCTTCGCGATCGCGACGTGCTCGGCCGAGAGCACGAAACGCATATCGATCTCTTCGGTCTGCAACATGGTCAGCAGTGTGTCGGAATTGGGGACGATGAGATAGGTGATCCCATCAAGATACGCCCCCTCGCGGTAATACGAATCATTACGCTCGACCACGATGCGATCGCCCGTTGCCCACCGTACGAACTTGTATGGGCCGGTGCCGACGGTTGGCGCGCGATTCAACTCCGTCGTATTCATATCCTGGCCCTCGAACTTGTGTTTCGGCAGGATGGCGCGATAGCCCCAGGTCTCCAAGAACGTGCCACTCGGCCCGTTCAATTTGAATTCGACCGTGTGTGCATCAACCGCGCTCACGCT
>CALAGB010000174.1 GCA_937891245.1 uncultured Thermomicrobiales bacterium
CCCGTCATCCTGAACCGCAGTGAAGGATCTCTCCTGACTTGCCGTGGCCGTGTAGCAGGGATACGGAGAAGAGATCCTTCACTGCGGTTCAGGATGACAAAGGGGGAGTGTTCTCCGCGCCTCTGCGAGAGTAACAATTCATTTATCGCCATCAAACGAGTCGTAGTACCCAGTAAAAACCCATACCCGCGACGATGCAGAGCCACATGCGCCGCGTGCGCCAGACGACCAGCGCCGCGCCGAGCGCTGCCAGGACGCGAATCACGCTCTGATCGGGCCGGCTGGCGATGCTTGAAACGATCAGCGCGGTGAGCGTCGCGATCGGCACGAAGCTGAGCCAGCGTGTCCACTGTTCCGGTACCGGCAGATCGGCGAGCAGGAAGCCGCTTACGCGCAGCACGTAGAGTCCAGCTGCCATGGCGAGAATCGCCCAGAGCGCCGTCACGATGCCGCTCCATCGCGCGCCGTGGAGGTCGCCGGCTGCCGGTCGCCGCGCGACGATGCCCAGGCACCGGCTACGCTGCCGGTCAGACCGGCGCCGAGCACGGTCAGATCGGGTACTGTCTGTTTCAGGGCGAGCGCGGTAAGCGCGGCCACCAGCACCGCCAGGAGCGCCGGGCGCGACCTCACCAACGGCACGAGCACGGCAAGGAAGGTGAGTGGCGCCACGAAATCGACTCCGATCGGCGCCAGGTCGGGCAGGATCGCGCCGGCCGACGCACCGATGAGCGTGCCTGCGTTCCAGGAAGCGAACATGCTCACCCCGGCGCCGAGCAGCACCGGCAGGCGAATGCGCCCACCTGTGACGGCGACCGCGAAGGCACCATCCGTCAGAAAGTAGGCGGTCAGCAGGCGCCGCAGGCGTGGCGCACGGTCGGAGCGCGCGGCGGTGAGTCCGAGCAGGAAGGCTTGCAGATTGAGCGACAGCGCCGTCAGCATCACGACGATGACCGGTGAGCCGCTGGCGAGCAGCGCCACAGCGCTCAGTTGGGCGGCTGCCGAAAAGACGGTCAGACTCATCAGTTCGGTCTGGAAGAAGCTCAGTCCAGCACCCCGTGCCGCCACCGCATAGGCAATGCCGACCGGGATGGCGCCCGCCCAGAGCGGCATCAGGCTGACGAAGCCGCGCCGGAAGAGCGCGCGGCTCGTTTCGGAGGTGGTGTTCGTGACCGGCAGTGTCTCGCTGTGCTGCATGCTGTCCTGTTTCCGACAATCATTTATCCATCTGCTATGCTAGAAGGCGGCCTGATTAATGTCATCGTCATCGAAGTCGAATCGTGAAGAGCATGCCGGAACGAAACGGTGTGGGCGGCGCGCGGCTCCGCGCGTTACGCGAAGCCAGAGGGAAAACGCAACTCTGGGTTGAGCTGGAAGCCGAACTCGGCACCGGCTATTTGCAGCGCGTCGAATATGGCCGCGTGGCGCTGCCCGGGCGGGCCACGCTGGAACGGATACTCAGCGCGCTCGACGCAACCTATCGTGAGCGGCGCGACGTACTAGAGCAGTTCGGCTACAGTGTCGCGATCTCGCCACCCGACGCCGATGAGATCGCCTGGGCGTGTGCCTTCTGCCGTCGCGAACTGGATGAGGCGCCCTTTCCGGCCTACGCACTCGATTGCACGCACCGGATGATCGCCTGGAATCGTCAGACGCCGCGCCTCTTCGGGTTGCTGCCCGGTGATCCGGCGCTCGGGCGGCTCGCCGGACGCTCGCTGCTGGAAGCCTGGTTTGACGAGGTTTCGCCGCTGGCGCGACTTGTCATCGAACCGGAGATCTTTCTGCCTGCTATGGTGCGTGCCTTTCGATCGGAGATGGCGACGTTTCGCGGCGAACCGTGGTGCGATGAGGTTGTTGAGCGTCTGCTGGCGTTGCCCCGCTTTCGGCGCTATTGGTCCGAAACCGAGCCGGAGCCGGTGAGCGCGGCGCGGGCGCTGGTGCCGGTGCGCTTGCGGGTGCCCGGGGTTGGTGAACCGTTGCAATTCCGCCTCTCGGCTGAGCATCTGGTCGATGATATCCGTTTCCGGCTGATCTATTTCTTCCCGGCCGATCTGCCGACGATGCAGTGGTGCGCGGCCGGAGCGACTGGAGAGCCGGTGGCCGGCGAGATGCCCCACGAGGCGCGCCCATGATGCTGTCATTTGAAGGATGACGCGCTGGGTGACGCATGGAAACGCCCGGACGGGACGCGCCCCATCCGGGCTGATCCTGTGACGACGGCTTATTTACTCGTAGCGGAGCGCTTCGGCGGGCGCGATGTTCCCGGCCCGGCGTGACGGGATCCAGGTCATCAACAACGCCACCACGATGGTGAGGGCGACGATCGGCAGGATGATCGACCAGGGAATCACAAAGCTGATATCGGACGAGAACCCCTGGTCGGGGTCGTAGACGAGGTTTCGCGCCAGCACGAGTCCGAGGATCACCCCGGTCAGGACACCCATCCCAACCACGAAGGCCGTTTCGATCATGAACGAGAGGGAGACCAGCTCGCGTCGGTAGCCGATGGCGCGCAACACGCCGATCTGCTGGCGTCGCTCGACCACCGAACGGAAGGAGATGACGCCGATGGCGGCAACCCCGACGAACAGTCCGAGCGCCATGAACCCCTCGATGATATAGAGGAATCCGCTCTCCTGTCGTTGCGCTTCCTTCAGTTCGTCGCGGATCGAGGTGGTCTGGAAACCGCTCTGCAGCATCGCCGACTCGATGTTCTGCGCGACCGTATTGGCCATGTCGGGATTCTTCACGGCGACATAATACGACGTCCAGGTTCGTGACGGATAGACCGCGTCGATCGTCTGCTGGTTCGTAAACATCCCTTGCAGGCTACCGATCTTGCTGTCGATCACACCGATGATCGTGACCGGATGTGTGCTGCCGTCGCTGGGGTTCGAGAGTTCGACGGTGATCGGCTTAAACGTCTTGTCGCTGCTCTTCAGGCCGGTCAAGGCGAAGTTGTCATCAAAATCTCCGATATTCCCTTCCTGCGGCACCGCGTAGGCGTCGATCACGGCGACGTTTGGCTGGGTCATGAGTGCGCGGATGATCTCCGCGTCGGAGGAGTAGCCCTGAGCGCGCTGGCTGAACAGGAGCTTGCTGTGATCGAGGAACGTCTGGTCAACACCCTTGATCGGCCAGAGCTTCCACTCATTCGTTCCGGCGAGCCTGATCTGAGAGGCAACCTCGCTCGGATTCGTCACCACACCGACAGCGGCGAAGTCGCTCGTGTCGACCTTCGTTGCCTTCAGCGTGCTTGAGAGGTCGGCCGGCGGGTTCGCGATCAGCGTATCGGCACGGACATCCCAACCGGCGTTCGATTCGTCCCCGAGCGCGGAGGCCGTGTAATTCCCATTCATCGTCGCCATCATGACCAGCGAGAAGATGATCAGGCTGAACATGGCGATGGTGAGGCCGGTGCGACCGAGTGCTGCACCGGGGTACGCGACACCGGTGCGGACTGCCGGCAGCTTCGAACGGAAGAGTCCGCCGAGTGTCCCGACGCCCGCCAGCAGGAGATCGGAATTCTGAACGACAACGATGGTCGCGCCGATCACCATGAAGATACCGGCCAGGAAGAACATTTCGAGGCCAAAGCTGAAGTCACCGAAGAGGCGCGTAAACGTGCTCTGCGGCAAGAACCAGAAGGTGAGCACGTACCCACCGACCATGGTGAAGACCGGGCGGCTGGGCACGCCGGCGTAGCGCAGGAAGAGCGCGAGGCCGAAGGGCAACAGGCTCATGCCGGTCGAGAACGCCGCAGCCGAACTGCCGCCCGATCCCGACATGGTCAGCAAACCGCCGGAGATGACGAGTAGGCCGGCCCAGACGAGGGTCGAGCGCTTTCGTTTTGGCGATGTCACCTCGGGGAGATCACGCACGGCCGCCACGATATTCAGTCGGCTGATCTTCCAGGAAGAGATGACGACCGCCAGGAAGGTAATGACCATGCCCAGAGTGTAGGCGACGATCACGCTGCGCCAGGTGATATGCGCCGCAACGGGCGCGAAATCGCCAAAGATGAGCTTGATTCCCTCGGCAATGCCGATGGCGGCCAGGATACCGAGTGCCGCGCCGACCAGCCCGGCCGCCAGCGCGTAGCCGGAGCCTTCGGCAACGAACTGTTGGATGAGTTGTCGGCGCTGCGTTCCGATCGCCCGTTCGATGCCCATCTCGGCGCGCCGCTCGGAGGCGAGCATGGTGAAGATCAGGACGATCAGCAACACGCCCGACATGACCGAGAACATACCGAGGAGCACAAAGATCGTGGTGAAGGCCGTACCGGTGCGATCCGCCGCGTCGACCCGATCTTCCTTGATGGTGGAAACACCGAGCCCATGACCGGCTACCGCTTGGCGTAGGCTGCTCGTCACCACATCGGTCTGCTTGACACCTCCATGCACGCCACCGCTATTGGCGACGGCGATCGCGGTGACGGTATCCGGTTGATTCGTGACCGTTTGCGCACCGGCGAGCGACATGGTCATGCCCGGATGCTCGAGGTACGACATTTCGCTCCGGCGCGTACCCGTCAGATAGCTGTTCCGGGCAATCGCCGTCACGCGAAGCTGGTGGGCGGTTTGATCGACATAGACGGTAATGCGATCGCCCACACGGGCATCGATCTGCTTGGCCAGCTTCTCGCCGAGGACGACCTCGTCGGGTGCCAGTGTGCCGAGATCGATTGGCTTGCCACTGGTGCTCGTCAGGCCACCGAACGCCGACATCCGGTTCGGATCGAGGCCGGTCAAGATCGTATCCGGCTCGGCTAGCTGGCGCGCGTCATTCACGACCGCAACGCGCGCGTCGAGCATCGGCAGCACGCCGGCCACGTTGGGATTGCCATTGACAGCCTGCTCGACCAGCGTCAGCGCGGCGGGATCCATCGGATCCTGGGCGGTGAGGTCGACCTTGGCGTCAGGCTCCTGGCTGGCAACTACCAACTCGTCGACATGTCCAAGATTGGCGTACACATCGGAGCTGATCGACTGGTAGACCGTATCACCGGTACTGAGCGCCGCCGTGATGATCAGCGTCGACAACATCAATCCGATGACGATCAACCCCGTCTGCGCCCTACGACGCGGGATATTGCGAGTGCCGAGCTTGAAGATCACCGGTCGACGCCAGGCAATCCACGCCACCGAGATGACGCAGAGTGCGAAGAGCGCGACGAGGATCACCATGATCGTGTTCAGCGGAATGCCAAAAATGTCGTTCACGTGGACCTCCTCTAACAGCCCGCGGGGAGAGTCGACTCTGCATGCGGGTATACCCCGCTGGCGATTGCGTCACGATCAATTCGGAGTCCACCGGTGTTTAGCGCGTCGCGCGGGTTGTCACCGCGAGCGATTGCTCGAAGACATCGTGCGCGACTTCACCGGTGATCGCGCCATCTTCCATGCGGACGATGCGATCGCAGCGGTCGCCGATACCGGCATCATGGGTCACGATGACGAAGGTGAGCCCGTCGCGCTGGTTGAGGGCGCGCATCAGGCTCATCACATCGTTGGCCGTCCGCGAATCGAGGGCACCGGTCGGCTCATCGGCCCAGATGATGGCCGGTTCGGTCACCAACGCCCGGGCGACGGTCACGCGCTGGCGCTGGCCGCCGGAGAGCTGGGCCGGTCGGTGCCTGGCCCATTTGCTCAGCTCGACCAGTTCAAGCGCCGCTAGCGCCCGTTCCCGCGCCTCCTTCGGCCGGACACCGGCGACCAGCAACGGCAGTTCCACGTTTTCGACCGCGCTCAGCACGGGCAACAAGTTGTAGACCTGGAAGATGAAGCCCATGCGCCGTGCCCGGTAGTCGGTGCGCTGGCGGTCAGACAGCGTGGTGAGATCGGTGTCTTCGAGCAAGATTCGGCCCGAATCGATGTTGTCGAGCCCGGAGAGGCAGTTGAGGAGTGTCGTCTTGCCGCAACCGGAGGGGCCCATGACCGCGACCATCTCGCCGCGGGCGATCGAGAAATCGACGTCTTTCAGGGCGACGACATGCTCGTTTTCGGTGTCGTACGTCTTGCAAATCTTCTCGGCGTTGATCATGAGATCGCCGCGCGTGGCGGTTGCGACTGATTCGACTGAATTTCGCCGTTCGGTTCGATAGAGCGCCATGGTGATTCCTTTCATACGTGCGTCTCGTCGATTGCCCCACAACCAGTGACGCCAGCGAGGACTCGGGTCGCCGGCCGGCATTCAGGCTCCGGAATGGGGCGATCCCCAACCGGTCCGGCGGTGGAAACGGCGGTCGTATGCGGCTTGAGAATCAAGACCGTCGGGCCGGCCCTCCGCCATCTCCGCTCCGGTGCTGGCGTCGCGGTCCAGGAAATTGCCGGTGTGTGACACATGGTGCTGGCTCTTTCACTGAATCCGATTCCGCTTGCCGCTGCCGGCATGGTCCTATCCTGCGCGGAGCCGGTAATGGCCGCACCGTGCGAATTACGGGGATGGTCGGAGCGGGTATACCTGTTTTTCGGGAGGGGTAAGCGGGTTACGCGGATTCGGGATTCACCAGTCCGGCGCGGAGCGCAGCCGTGGCGGCCGCCGTGCGAGAATTGACGCCGAGCTTGTTGAAGATGCTGGCGACGTGGCCCTGGGCCGTACGGCGACTGATGAAGAGCGTCTCGGCGATCTGTCGATCAGACTGGCCGGCGGCGAGCAGTTGGAGGACTTCGAGTTCGCGAGCGGTCAGTCCAGGGTTGGCCCCCGACTGCCGTATGCTCTCAACGGGTGGCGCGTGGTCAGCCGCGAGCGGCGTCATCGCCTCGGCGACCGCCGTTTCCCACGACCAGGCCCGACCTGCCGCCCAGGCCTGGTCGAACGCCTCCCTGGTGAGTTGCTCGCTCGTCAGTTGCAGTGTGCGCTGGCGCGCCGAGTCATCGACGAACGATTCCGAGGCCCCGATCGGCTCATTGATCGCCTCGGCCGCGCCGAGCAGACGCGCGGCATATTCATACCGGCCGTTGTCGGCCGCGACTTCGGCAAGATCGATCAACTGGCGCGACATGCGCCAGTAGTCGCCGAGTTCACGCCAGAGGACGAGACTTTCGCCATACAGGCGTGCCGCCTCAGCATCGTCGCCATACTTGCGGGCAAGGCGCCCGGCGCGGTTGAGGCTGATCGCGGTTCCCCAGTGGAAACCGACCTCCCGCGAGAGGGAGAGCGCTTCGTCCAGTAACGACTGCGCCGCATCATCATCACCGCGCCGTTGCGCGAGCGTGCCCAAAAACGCGAGGCTGAGGACGAGCCAGAGCCTCGGCCCTGTTTCGCGAAAAAGCTCCTCCGCGGTCCAGAGGAGCGGTTCCGCCTGATCGTACTGACCGGTGTTATCGGCGACATCGCCTAGGCCGAGCAGCGCCATCGCGAGCGATTCCTTGTCGCCGAGCGCCTGCGCCATCCGGCGGGCCTCGTCGAGCTTTTCGGTCGCCTTGGCGAAGTCGCCGACGGCCTCGGCAAAGAGCCCGGCGATGCCCAGCGTACGCGCGCGCAAGGGGCTCGGCCTGTCCGGCAAGGATGCGAGTGCTCGGTCGGCCCAACTACGAGCTTCGTGGAAAAAGCAACGGAAGAACCAGAACATCCAGATCGCGCGGATGATCCGCGCACACGTGGCCGCGTCCCCCTGCTCGAAGAGCCAGGCAAGCGCCTGCCGGACGTTATCGTGCTCCCGCTCGAGTCGATCGAGCCACCGTACGGCGTCCGGCCCCCACAGTTCCGACTCAGCCTGTTCCACCAGCGCGACGCACCATTCGGCATGGCGCCGGTAGGCGGCCGTTTCATCTCCGGCGGCTGCCAGTTGCGCCAGGCTGAAATCTCGGATCGGCTCGAGCATCGTGAAGCGCCGTTCGCCATCGAGAAAATCGATCTCGCGGATGAGGCTGTTGTTCATGAGCGACGCGACGCCATCCAGCGCATCGATCGGGAGATTCGCCTCACGTACGACGGCCTCCGCCGCTTCGAGCGTGAACCCGTTGGCAAAGACGGCGAGTTGCTGGAAGAGCACCTGCTCAGCCGGTTCGAGCAGGTCGTAGCTCCAGAGGATCGCGTTGCGCATCGTTTGCAGCCGTTGCGGCTGGTCGCGTGCGCCACCGGAGAGCACCTGCATGCCGCTTGCAAGGCGAGAGAGCAGTGCCGGAGGAGACAGCAGCTTGACGCGGGCCGCCGCGAGTTCGATCGCCAGCGGCAGACCATCCAGCCGCCGGCAGATCTCCACGACGGCCAGGGCGTTATCGTCGGTGAGTTCGAAGGAGGGCATGACGCTGCGCGCTCGCTGCACGAAGAGGCTGACCGACTCCGTGCCGGCCAATTCGGTCGCGGAGGGGACTTGCCAGGTTCTGCCCGGTCCACGTGCCGGCATAGTCAGCGGAGGGACCGTGAATTCCTGCTCCCCCTGTACGCGGAGAACGACGCGACTCGTGACGATCACCTTGACGTACGGGCAGCGTGCCAGGATTACGGCGATGTCGACCGCCGCGTCGATCACATGCTCAAAATTATCCAGCACCAGCAGGAGATGCCGGCGTTGGAGCGAGGCGGTAAGTAGATCGGTGACCACGAACCCGCGATGCTCGGAAACCTCGAGCGCTCGGGCGATCGTCGGGAGCACCAGTTGAGCATGAGCGACCGAGGCGAGTGGGATAAAGAAGACGCCGTCGGTGAAATCGTGCCCCACCTCGGCGGCCAGACGCACTGCCAGTCGTGTCTTGCCGATGCCGCCGGGTCCGGTCAACGTGAGCAACCGAACGTCGTCGCGTCGCAGCAGTTCGATCGACCGCGTAAGCTCCTGCTCGCGGCCAACGAACGTGGTGAGGTAGTCGGGGAGCCGGGAGACGTTCCGGCCCAGATCCGCATACGCCGCCGGGGAGGCGGGTTGCGCGGTATCGTCGCCGGCCCGTGTGCGAGCTGCCATGCATTCGTCCGAATCGCATTTCCGGCGTTACCGATGGACCCATCTTCATCGAACTCCGGCATGATGTCAAGGCATTTAGAGTGGGCCGGCGGCAAAAACCCTTTACCGATCTGCTATGCTAGAAGGCGGCCTGATTGATGTCATTGTCAGAGAAGTCGAAGCGTGATGAGTATGCCGGAAAGACACGGCGCGGGCGGCGCGCGGCCCAGTGCGACGTGCGAAGCCAACGGGGACATCTGGATGCGCTGGTGCGCGACTGGAGGGCCGGCGGCCGCCGAGATGTCCCACGAGGCGCACCCATGATGCCGTCATTTGCCGGAGCAACAACCCTACCCGATTGGCTGCGTTGGCGTGCGTCGGTCGTGCCGGAGCAGATCGCGATCCGTTGCGGCGGCCAGGCATGGAACTATGCCCAGCTCGATGCAGCCGTC
>CALAGB010000175.1 GCA_937891245.1 uncultured Thermomicrobiales bacterium
CGGCACGGCTGAATCAGGCCGCCGGGATCGAAGCCGCGGCCGCCGATCCCACCCAGACCACGACCATGGATCCATCACCGGCCGAACCGGAGTGGGCGCGAACGGCGCGGGTCTCTGTCGATCTCGACGTTCGGCCGCTGCACGAGCGCGGCGAAGAGCCGTTCGGTGCCATCATGAACGCCGTCCGTGAGATCGCACCCGGCGAAATCCTCCGGCTGCGTAATAGCTTCGAGCCGGTGCCGCTCTACGAGGTCCTGCGGATGCGCGGTTTCGAGCACGTCACGCGGCAACAGGGCGACGATGACTGGGAAATCCTCTTCTATAACACCGGCGAGAAGGCCGCGAAGAAGGCGGCTGCCAAGCAACCTGAGCCGGAGTCGACCACCTGGACGGGTGATGAGACGATCACGATCGACGTCAGCGAACTCGTGCCGCCCGAGCCGATGATGCGGATCCTGGGAGCGCTCGAAGAGATGGAGCCCGGTAAGACGCTCCTCGTTCATCATGCGCGGCGCCCTATGTTCCTCTATCCGCAGCTCGAAGATCTCGGTTACACGCATGAGACGCGCGAACTGGGACCGGCCGCGTTCGAGATCCTCATCCACAAGCCGGTGACGGCCGCTCAATGACTGGTATCGCGCGAGCCATGCCGGCTTCCGGCCTTTCAACCCGGTCGGCGCCGTCGATCGATCTGCCGGCGCGCTTTCTTGCGTTCGGTCTGGTCGACCTGCTGATCGTGGGCCTGACTGTTCCGTTCGCGCTGCCGTTGCTCTTGAATGGGTACTATCAGTCGAACCTGCTCGTCTTTGTCCATCTGAACACGATCGGCGTCGTCGGCGTGATGATCACCGGCGCCAGCTACCAGCTGGTACCGGTCGTTCTGGGAACGCCGCTGGCCTCGGAACGACTCGGGCGCGTGTCGTTCTGGTGCCTGCTGGCCGGCATCGTCGCGTTCCTGAGCGGCCTCTACACCGGCCGCCTGCCGTTGCTCGGCACCGGCGGCACGCTTATGGTGCTGGGCTTCGCCATCTATATCACCGTCGTCGGGTTGACGTTGCTGCAGGCTCCGGCGATCGACATCGTCGGCTGGCACATCGCCGCATCGCTTGCTGGGCTGGCGGGCGGGATGACACTCGGGCTGCTACTGGCGCTCAATCGCGGCGCGGGCTTTCTCGGTGACATGACGCTGCGGCTGCTCGCGACACACATCATCCTTATGGTCGGCGGCTGGGGGATGGTCCTGCTGATGGGCGTCTCCTACCGTCTGATCGGTATGTTCACGGTGAGCGAGGAGAGTCTGCATCAGCGCCTGGCGCATGTCGGGCTTGGTCTACTGCTCGCCGGTGTCTGGCTGCTGGCCCTGGGCGCGTTTTTCGCGCTGCCAACTCCGTTCCTCGTCATCGCCGCGAGCCTGTTCCTGGCCGCGCACATCGTCTATGCGGTGCAACTCCGCCGGATGTATCAGGGGCGACGACGGCGAGGCATCGATGTCCACATGCCGTTCATCGTCCTATCGGCGGCGCTCGGACTGCTGGCCGCCGTCCTGTTGATCGCGGGGCTACTGACGGAAGCACCGGCGCTCAGCCGGATCTGGGTCGCCGCCGTCTGGTTTGGCATCGTCGGGATGGCAGAAACCGCCATTATGGGGATGTTCTACAAGATCGCGACCTTTTTGATCTGGCTCCGAAGCTATGCACCGTTGGCGGGGCGCTACAACGTCCCGCGCCTGGAAGAACTCTATCGACGCCGGTTGGCGCTCATCGGGTTTGGCATCTGGTTCGCAGGCTTGATCGTCTCGGCCGGCGCGCTCCTGATCGATAACCGAACGCTCACCATCGTGGCGGGGCTGATCATCGCGGCCGGAATCGGCTGCTTTATGGTCAACGTCGTCAAAATCGCCCGGCACTGGCGCGTGCCGGAACTTCAACCTCGTGTCCGGATGAACGCTCGATGAGTGTCGAGCGACGCGTGACTCAATGGAAGGGTTTTGAGATGTCCGAATCAACGAACGAAGTGCGACTCGATGTCCGCGAGATCACGCCGCGCGAGCGGCACCCAATGATCTTCAATCAGTTTGAAAGCCTGCAGGTCGGCGAGACGTTTCGCTTGATCAACGACCATGACCCGAAGCCGCTCTACTATCAGCTGATGGCCGAGCATCCGGGCGAAGCGGGCTGGGAGTATGTCGAAGAGGGGCCCGAGGTCTGGCAGGTCAAGATCACGCGTATTGCCAGCTAATGGCTGACGGGAAAACGAACATGAAGTCGATTGAAACGCTGCAAAACGAACACAACGCGGTGCTCTACGTTCTCGACAGCCTAGAACCGGCGCTCACCGCTGCGGAGCAGGGTGTGCCGGTGCCGGTCGACATCTTCACCGACGTTGGCCGATTCTTCTCGATCTTTGTCGAGCAGTGCCATAACGGAAAAGAAGAAGCCGCCGTCTTTGCCCGTATGCCGGCATCAACGTCCGGCGATGCGTTGGTTCGCCAGCTCGAGCACGAACATGAGAATGGCAAGCGCCTGTCGGCGGCCTACAACGACGCCGTCGGGCAGTACACACCAGGCAACGCCGCCAGTGCCGCGGAAGTTGCCCGCACCGCGCGTGAGTACGGCGCCGCCCTGCGTGATCACATCGAAGAAGAGAACACCGGTCTCTTCACCTCGATGCAGGAGTCGCTGGCCGCCGACGACGAGGAGATGACCGCCGAGTTCGATCGGATCGAGATCGAGGAGATCGGCGAGGGAGTCCACGAGGAGATCCACGCCATGATCGACAGCCTCCCCCCACGCATCAAGCCATGGGCGGACCAGGCGAAGGTCGAGGCGTAGGAGGGACGCAGCCCTCACCCCGGCCCCTTTCCCAATACTGGGAGAGGGGCGTCTTCGGGCGAAGTTGAGCACGTTCCCGAATGCATTTGCATAGATAGGCGGAAAACGCGCGACTACGGTCGCGCGTTCTCTCCCCTTTCCCAGTATTGGGAGAGAGGGGCTCGTGGATGCGGGGCGTCCGTTTATCCCGCGGTGTGCGTCGCCGCATCGCCCTTGCGCTTGGCCCAGCCGGCTGAGGCGGTGGCGTTGTCGAACTGCTTGACGAAGGCGATGGCGTATCCGACGACGCGGTCGATCCAGATCCGGCCGCGTTCGGCGGTGCCGACGCTTGGATCGCCATTCGCGCCACTTGGGAAGAGTTCGTCGAAATCGATGTAGATCGTGCCGCCGACCGGCTGGCCTTCGATCTCGATCGTGTTGTCGCGGCGTGGCTTAAAGGCGCCATTCATGATCGGGTCACGGCCGGCCATCAGGTCGAGGCGTACATCGTCCGGGAACATCGCAAGCATGGCCGACGTTTCCGGCTCACCGCCGTGACCGTAGACGGCCGCGGCGTCGTCGTAGGTATCGCGCATCAGGCCATAGCCGAGATTCCAGGGATAGATGCTGCCCATGACGATGCCATGGTCACGATGCAGATCGCGGGCGACCTGTTCGCACGAGGTCTGGTTGCCACCATGGTTGTTGACGAAGATCAGGCGCCGGAAACCCTGGCGAATGAGCTCCTGACAGACATCGCGTAGCACCGCCGTCAACGTCGACGGCTGCACCGAGATCGTGCCGGGGAAGTTTCGAAACGCCATCGAGACGCCGTAATTGATCGCCGGGGTGACGTAGGCGCCGGTCGCCTCGGCCGCGCGCTGGGCGACGAAACCGGCGACCATGTTATCGGCGTTGACCGGCATATGTTGGCCGTGCTGTTCGACGGTGCCGACCGGGATCAAGAGCACCGGATTGGATGGTACGAGCTGCTCAACCTCTTTCCAGCTCAGCCGACCGAGTTCGACGGTTCTCCGTTCTGCCATGGTCATTCCTCTCCGTGCTGCTGATGCGTTCCACAACCCCGCTCTGGCACGCATCGTCCTGGCGATCGCCCGCGGCGGCGTTCCCCCTGCCAGAATACCGCGTTGTGCGCTCGCTGGGATATCCCGATGCGCCCGGCCGTCAGGCGAGGACGCGCGGATCGGCAACGGAACGCTCGAACCGTTATAGTTTGAGCGACGCTGTGTACGCCGGATTCGGTTGCCCCGCAGCCCCGCGGCCGACTCTGTGGTTCCGAGGCTGTACCGGTACGTTCGACGCACGTTCGCGGCGTGCGAGCGCATACCCAAGCGACCACACACGACGTCAGCCCGGAGATCTTTTGGAACAATCGACCCTACTTGTCAATCTCACATTCGCGCTCGGCGTAGCCTTTCTTGGTGCGGTCCTGGCGATCAAGCTTCGCCAGTCTGCCATGATCGGCTACATTCTGGCCGGCGTACTGATCGGGCCGAAAACGCCCGGCTTCAACGGTGACATCATTACGGTCGACGCCCTCGCGAACATCGGCGTCATCCTGCTGCTCTTTTCGATCGGCGCCCAGCTGTCGGTCTCCGAGATGCTGCACACCGGGCGCGTTGCCGTCGTCGGCGCCTGCGTGCAAATCACCGCGACGATCGGTATCGCCTACGGTGTCGGTCAACTGCTCGGCTGGAGCAATCTCGAAGCGCTCTTCTTCGGCGCGGTCGTCTCGAACTCATCGACGGCGGTACTCAGCAAGATCCTCGAAGATCGCGGCGAAAGCGGATCGTTGCATGGCATGATCTCGATCGCCTGGCTCACCATACAGGATCTATCGACGATCGTGCTCGTGCTGATCTTGACGACGCTCTCCAAGGGGAGCGGTAACCTGGGCGTCGACCTGGCGAAGTCGATCGGCAAGGACATTCTCTTCCTCCTGCTGGTCGTCCCGTTCGGCATATTTATCCTGCCGCGCATCCTGCTGATGATTTCGGAACTCAAGAGCCGCGAGTTGCTGATCGTTACCACGGCTGCCTTTGCGCTCGGCACCGCCTACGCCTCGACGCTCTTCGGTCTCTCACTGGCGATCGGTGCGTTCGCGGCCGGAGTGGTTGTGAGCGAATCGGATTTTTCGCAGCAGATCGCGGACGAGATCGTACCCCTGCGCGATATCTTTGCCGGTCTCTTCTTCGTCTCAATCGGCATGTTGATTGACCCGGTGTTCGTCATCAAGCACCTGCCGGTCGTTCTTCTGGTGTTTGTTGTGATCGTGCTGGTCAAGGGGCTGCTGAGCGCCGGAATGGTGGCCATCTTCCGCTTTCCGCCACGGGTGGCGCTCCTGACCGGTGTTGCGTTGGCGCAATCGGCCGAGTTTTCGTTCTTGCTGGCGCGACTCGGTCTCGATCTCGATGCGGTTTCTCGGCCGGTCTACGATGCGCTGCTCGCGGGCGCCGTGGCAAGTGTCCTGGCCGCACCGGTATTGCATTCCGTCGCGAATCCATTTGCCTCGAAACTCGATCGCTGGTTCCCGAACGCTTCGTTGGATGCGGACGCGATCCCAGCGACGACGCTGGCCGAGCTGCGCGGTCATGCCGTGATCTGCGGCTATGGCCGGGTCGGCCAGGTCGTCGGCGAGGCGTTACGGCGCCGTGGCTTTCCGATCTTCGTCATCGAGTCGAACCCAAGCCTCGTTCGGCGTTTGAAAAAAGAGGGCATTCTGGTCGTGCTCGGCTCGGCCGATAACAAGGTTCTGCTGAAAATGGCCGGCCTGGAACGGGCGCGTGTGCTCGTCGTCGCGGTGCCGGATGCCACCACTGCGCGTGCGGTTGTTGAATATGCCCGTACGACACTGCCGCGCCTCGATATCGTGGTGCGTACGCACTCGGTGGATGAACGCGAGCGCCTGGAAGAAGCGGGGGCAAACGAGGCGATCATCGGAGAGATCGAGCTGGCGCTTGAGATGACGCGGCATACGATGCATCGCTTCGGTGTCAGCACGCTCGAAACCCAGGCGATCATTCGCGGATCACGCGAACGAGCACAGACAAAGTCGTAGCGCCTGTCTTTTCAATATCGAGAGGATTGTTCGTGTCATCGCGTCCGCTTCGAGCGCTTGCGCTCTGCATGCTCTCGCTGCTCGTGCTCGTGAGCGGCAGTAGTTGCATGGGGTACGGAGGCGCCGGAACGCTCAAATCGACGGTCGATGCCGGGGGCGCCACGGCGGTCGCGGCGACGTTCCGCCTCAATCATGGGCGGTTGGCGGTGAGCGGCGGCGCCAGCAGCCTTATGCGTGGCGCCTTCACGACGGATAACAAGTACGATCCGTCCGTCACCTACGCTGTGCACGATCAGCAGGGAACCCTCGCAGTGACGCAGACCAGCACGCAGTCGAGTTTCGGGATGATCCCGATCGATAGCAGCTGGACCGTCAATTTAAACGACGAGATTCCGCTCGCTCTCGACGTTTCGAATGGCGGCGCGCACGCCGATCTGAACCTCGATACGCTGACGATCACGCGACTCGCGCTCAATGCCGGTGAGGGCGCCGCGTCGATCTCGCTCGACGGTGTGCAGCGCGAGCTCACCGAGGTCCAGTTGATCGGGACGTCGGGCGATATCGAGCTGCAGATGCACGGCAACTACGAGCAGCCGCGTGTCGTTGATGCGACAACGATCAGCGGTGACTTGACGCTCGATCTCGGCAGCAATATGGCTGCTGGGCTCACAGGGTCGATACACAGCGCGTCGGGCGGTGTCACGATTTTGGTTCCCCGCGATACCGGCGTCGAGATCGATGCCTCGACCACCGGCGGTATCATCAACGTCAACGGCTTGATCGAAAAATCCAACGGAACCTATGGCAATTCCGCCTACGGCACGTCCAAAACAACGGTCCTGCTCGAAGTCCACAGCACGACCGGCCCGATCACTCTGAAGCTCGCACAGCCGTCTTCTCCGACGAATTAGGACGATGCCGGGCCGTTATTGCGCGCCCTCGTCGATGTAGGCCTGGTAGGTGGTGGTGGATGTCTTGAGCAGGTCGTCACGGAAGACGAAGATCATCGGCCGGTCGCCGGAGGGCGGCTGGCGGAGCCAGATCATCGTACCGTGGTCGAAGCGCTGGATGGCGGCATCGGTTGCATACCAGGGATCGAGCACTGATCCGATTGACTGCCGCACCGAGAAGACATTGTTCCAGACCCACGCGAACGCGCCCGTTGGCTCGCGAGCGCCCTCCTCCCAGGCTGGGCCGTCAGCGGGCACACGATAGCGCGCGGCGGAATCACTGATCAAGGTGATGACCCAGGGCGCCTGGTCGATACTGGGTGTCGGGGTGTCGAGCCAGATCATCACTCCGCTCTGATAGAGCTGTACGCGGGCTGAGAGCCCGGTCTCCGCTGCCAACGGGCATCCGACCGCTTGCGCGACGGCCGGATGACTGTGCCAGAGCAGGCCGAAGCCGCGTACCGGCATATCGGCGCAGTTCGGCGCGCTGGGCATGGGTGTCGGCGAAGGTGTCGGTGTTGGCGGCGCCGGGGTGGGTGTGGGTGCCGGTGGCTCGGATTGTGTGGTCGGTCGCTGCGCCGGCGGCGCGGTCGTCGGTCGCGGCGTTGGAAATGGCGGCGCGGTCGGCGCGGCCGTCGTCGCGGATGTTGGCGATTGCGAGGAGGCTTCGGTCGACGTCGGAGTTGGGGACGGAGTCGGCTCGATCGTCGTCGAGCTTGGAATGCTCGCGGCGCGGGCGGTTGGTGAAGACGTGATCGCGTTGGCGGTCGCGGCCGTCGCTACCGGTGTGGTCTCATCGACGGCACGGATTGAGAGCCCACAGCCGGACAGGAGCAGCATGGCAAACAAGCATCCGAGCGCCAGCAGCGCGTGTCTTCTCACACCGCCTCCTCGCCGTTGGGAAGCAGAATGACGATCCCGGTCCCGCCGCCTGTGATCCGCTCCGCGCTCACATCACCGCCGTGCCAGGCGACGATTGCGCGCACCAGCGCCAGGCCGAGCCCGCTGCCGACGCGGCTGCCGCGCACGTGCGCGCCGCGATACCCCTTTTCGAAGACGAGTCGCAATTCACCCTCGGCGATGCCCGGCCCATCGTCCGACACCGAAAGCCGGATCTGGCCGGTCGTCGCGACATGGCTGAGCGCCAGCGTCACGCGCACGCCGCTGCCACCATATTTCATCGCGTTATCGATTAGATTCAGGAGCATCTGACGCAAGGCAGGACGGTCGCCGGAGAGAATGAAGCGCCCATCTTCGACTTCGAAATCGAGATCAGCCCCTTGCAAGGCGGCGCGCTCGGCGAGATCGATAACGACCTCCTCACAGAGTGCCCGCAAATTGACCGGCCGCCGTTCGAAGAGCGGGTTTGGCGTCTCCAGCCGCGCCATCAGGAGCGCCTGGTCGATGAGCGCGGTCAGACGGCTCGCCTCGTCGTCTACGACCGCCCAGGCGCGCTGTGCCTCGTGCGCATCGGCGGTACCGGCGAACGCGAACCGCGAGGCGTGGCCACGAATGACCGACAGTGGCGTTTTGAGTTCGTGCGTCACCTGACGCAGGAGCGTTGTCGCCAGGTCGGCTTCCTCCTCGACAAGCGTGGCGTCTTCCAATGATATAAGCGTCTCACGGCCGCGTGGCGAAAGCAGACCGTGTACACGCGTCAGCAACTTGATGCCGTTCGGTGTCGTCACGATGGCGCTGGCGAAGCCGTCGTCCGGGCCGCGCAAGCGCGCCAGTTCTTCGGGCAAGCGCTTCCCGGGTTCGATCGCCGGCCAGAGTTCGCCGCCGCGCCGGTTCACCAGCAGCACCCGGTCGTCCGGCGCCACGATGAGCACGCCGACCGGCAGTGAATCGGACAGGCGCTGGAACTGCGTCGTTGTTTTGCGCGCATGCAGGTAGCGCCATGACCAGAGCGCGTTGACGGCGAGGGGTAGCCCGACGACGAGCAGCAACGCGCACGCGATGATCAGCGCCAGCCAGAGCCCGTTGAGGCGGAAGGTGATCTCCCAGGTGGTGCGCAGCCAGTCCATCGTGCCCGCTCAGCCGGTGCGATCGAGCGGTTTGAAACGGTAGCCCACGTTGCGCATGCTCTGGATGTAGGCTGGCGCCTTCGGATCGCGCTCCAGCTTCTGACGCAGCAGGTGGACATATTTTTCGACCGCTTTCGTGTCCTCGTCCTCGCGATCAAAGACCGCTTCAAGCAGGTCGGAGCGAGATATCCAGATACCGGCGTTGAGATAGAGCCGTTCGAGCAGGCTGTATTCGAGTGGTTGCAGGCGCACGGATTCCCAGGCGTCGTCGCGTCGCACGGCGACATCGCGGGTCGTCAGGTTGAGCCGCAGGTAGTCGTCGATGACCCGCACCGGGGCGTTTGGCAGGCGCAATCGCACGCGTGCCAGGAGTGCCGGAACCGAGAACGGCTTCGTCACGTAGTCATCGCCACCGGCACCGAAGCCCGATTCTTCCGAGTCGAAGTCGTCGCGCACGGTTAGAAAGATA
>CALAGB010000176.1 GCA_937891245.1 uncultured Thermomicrobiales bacterium
GCTTCACGTCTCACCCGGCGATACGGTTCGTGTCACGAATCAGACGGGCACACATCAATTGCAGGTGAGTGCGACGGTTGATGAATTGATGAGTTCGGTCGCCTACGTCCCGCTGGCCGACGCTCGGTCCTGGGCGGGTGAGCCGGACGCTTTTAATGGCGTCTACGCGCAGGTCGACGCGGGACAGGCCAAGCAGGTGCAAGCCGCCCTCTACAACGTCCCGGGCGTGGCAGCGGTGCAATTGAAATCGATCCAGCAGAGCGACTGGCAGTCGCTGATGGGTCTCTTCTACACGATTATCGGCGCGATCATGCTCTTCGCGGTCGTTATGGCGTTCGCACTGCTCTTCAACACGATGACCGTCAACGTGCTGGAGCGCGAGCGCGAGTTTGCCACGATGTGCGCGCTCGGCACCGGTCGCCGCACGATCGGTCTGCTCCTGAGCACCGAGAGCGTCATCCTCTGGGTGCTTGCGACGATTCCCGGCTGGCTGCTCGGCTACTGGGTGGCGCGGCAGATGGGCAACGCCTTCCAATCCGACCTCTTTGCCTTCCCGGTCGTTGTCAATCCGCTGACGTATCTCATCACCGCGCTCGCCGTGCTGCTCACGATGCTTCTGGCCGCTCTGCCGGCCCTCCGTCGCGCCACCCACCTGAATCTGGCGGAAGCGACCCGAATGGTCGGCTAACCGTGAACGGCAAACGTCTGCATACGTCTGGTAGGGGTGGACACGGGTTCCGCTCGCGGTCGCCCGGAACGGCGGGCGACTGGGAGGAGCTTGCTCCTCCCCTACGGGACGATGGGACGCTGCCTCTACAGTCGCCGTCGCAGCTTGATATGTCCGAGCACGTCGTCGAGGATGGCGGCACTGGGGCGATCGGTCTGGAGGGTGAGCCGCGGCAGTTCATCGGCCTCGCCGAACGAGGTGCCGTAATGATCGCGCTGCGCCTGGTAGATGCCCCAATCGGCTTCGCTCGCCTCGAAGAGCTCACGGGCGCGGGCGGTCAGCCGCTCACGGGCGACCTCGGGCGGGCACTGACATTCGATGAGCAGCAGATCGGTGCCCAACTGATCCGCCATCTCGCAGGCGCGTTCGCGCCAGCGCGGGTTGAGGAAGGTTGCATCGAGGACGACCGAGCGGCCGGTCACGAGCTGCTCTTCCGCCTGGGTGAACATCTCCTCGTAGGTGCGATTGGTGAAGTCGTCGGTGTAGACTCCGGTGCCGAAGTCGACCGTCTGTCGCGTCGCCGGTGTCTTGCCGGCCAGCGCCAGCCGGATCGAATCGGACGAGACGAGCCCGGCGCCGATCGAGCGCGCCAGCCTTCGCGAGATGACGCTCTTTCCGGTGCCGGAGAGCCCGCCGACGAGGAAGAGTGTCGGGCGGCGTGATTCGACGATATACGACGTCGCCAGGTCGAAATAGCGCTCGGCTTCGTTGCGCACCGCGAAGTATTCCGGCAACTCCGGAGCGATCTCGTTCGTGCGGAAACAGGCGACCTTGGCTCGTACATGCGCGCGGTAGATCGAAAAGAATTGCACCAGACGGGGCAGGTCGGGATCGCGCAAATCGCGCGTGAGCAGATCGACGATCCGGCGCGCGTACGCCGGGTGGCCGTGATAATCGAGGTCCATCGACAGGAAGGCAATATCGACGGCGATATCGAGGCAGCGCAGGCGCGGATTAAACTCGATACAGTCGATGATCTGTAGATCATCGACGTTCGGCCCCTCGACACAGATATGCGCCAGATGCAGATCGCCGTGGCCTTCACGTATCTTGCCGGCCGCAAGTCGAGCTTCGAGCAGCGCGCGTTCCTTTTCGAGAAAGGCACGCGATACCTGGTCGATCATACGGAGTTGCGATGGCGCCACGATCGTCCCGACGTACGGCTGGGACTGGTCAATATTCTCTTCGATATTGCGCCAATCGGCCGCCACCGTGCCCCATTCATCGATCCCCTCGCCGGTTGCCGCGTCTGCATAGAATTGAGTGAGGCGCTGGCTGAGGTTCCTCCAGACGGAATCGGTAACCTGGCCATTCCCGACCAGATAACCGAGGATCTGGTTATCATCGAGCCGGCGCATCTTGACGGCGTACTCGCGCACCGGCCCGTCGCCGTGGAAGGAGAGACGACCGCCGACCTCGACGACCGGCACGAGTTCGAGATAGACATCGCGGGTGAGCCGCCGGTTGAGCCGGAGCTCCTCCTCGCAGAAGAACTTACGCCGTTCGATTGTCGAGAAGTCGAGGAAGCCATAGTCGACCGGCTTCTTCACCTTATAGACGAAATCTCCGGCGAGGAACGCGAGCGACGCATGCGTCTCCTCGAGCGCGATCGAGTCGATCGGGTAGGGATAGGCATCCGACCGGCCGAGATCGGCGATGAGACGTGCGGTATGCTCGCGCGCATTTGCTTCGACGTCGACCATCCGGTACTCCTTCATGCTGCCACGCTACCGCCGCCGATGCTCCACGGCTCGCCCATACCGTACGAGCGAAAGCCCCGACTGGCAAGGGCTCGACGAGATTCTTGTCGTCTTCCCCTCGATTAGCGATAGTTAGGCGCACGCTGGGTTCCAGCGTTGGGGCGGAACGGGAGCGGCGATGAACGGGTCCGAGCGCGACCAGATCTTCCTCGAGGGAATGATCTTTTACGGTTATCACGGTGTCCATGCGGAAGAACAGCGCCTTGGACAGCGCTTCGTGATCGATCTGCGGGTCGATTGCAGCCTGCGTGCGGCCGGGCAGTCGGACGATCCTGCGCAAACAGTGAGCTATAGCGATCTCTACCGGGTTGCGCGCGAGATCGTCGAGGGGCCGCCGCGACAGCTCATCGAAGCGGTTGCTGAATCGATCGCTTCGGCCATTCTCGACCGGTTTGTGCCGATCGAGCGCATTGTCGTGACGGTACGCAAACCAGAAGCACCAATCAAAGGGAGTGTGCTGGCGAGCGCCGGGGTCACAATCGTTCGCCGGCGTAAGGATTGAGAGCGGGGTTGTCATGCCAGAAATGGGAGCGCTCCAGGTCGGGCCGCTGACGCTGGAATGGGGTAAACGCACCTACCTGATGGGGATCGTCAACGTCACGCCCGATTCATTCAGCGGCGATGGCCTGGCTGATCACGTCGAGGAAGCGGTCGCTCGTGCCCGTGCCATGGATGCCGAAGGCGCCGGCATTATCGACATTGGGGCTGAATCGACCCGCCCGGGCCACACGCCGGTGCCGCCGGACGAGCAGATGCGTCGTCTGATGCCGGTGTTGACCGAACTGGTTGGGACGGTTCGCGCGCCGATTTCGATCGACACGTCGTCCGCCAAGGTCGCATCCGCCGCGCTTGAGGCGGGAGCCGCGATCGTCAACGACATTCGCGGGCTGATGGCCGACCCGGAGATCGCGAGCGTGGCGGCCGAAGCGGGTGTTCCCGTTGTCATCATGCACGATCTCAAGATTCATCAAGCGGACGAACTGATTCCGAGTATTTTGAGTGAACTGCAACGACGCATCGACCATGCGCTGGCGGCGGGCATTCCGCTGGAGCGAATCATCATCGATCCCGGCTTTGGCTTCGGCAAGTTCGGGGAGCTGAACCTGGTTCTCTTAAGGAAATTGCGCGAACTGACCGTGCTTGGACGCCCGATCCTGTCCGGTACCTCTCGCAAGAGCATGATCCATTATGTCCTGAAACTGCCGCCTGACGACCGACTGGAAGGGACGGCAGCCACCGTGGCGCTGTCAATTGCCAACGGGGCCGATATCGTGCGGGTGCATGACGTTCGCGCGATGCAGCGCGTCGCCTGCATGGCCGACGCTGTGGTACGCGGCTGATGGCAGATGTCTATTTGAGCCTCGGTGCCAATCTCGGCGAGCGCGCGGCAACGTTACGCCGGGCGGTGCGCGATTTCGCGGCGCTCGGCACGGTGACGCGCGTATCGTCGCTCTACGAGACGGAACCGGTCGGCTACACCGATCAGCCGAACTTTCTCAACGCGGTCGTCCTGCTGGAGACGGCGCTCGAGCCGCCGGACCTGCTGGCCGGCACATCAGCGATTGAGCAGGCACACGGCCGGCAGCGCAGCTTCGCGAACGCCCCACGCACGCTCGACATCGATATCCTCTTCTTTGGTGAGCGAATCATCGCGGAGTCGAATCTGGTCGTCCCACATCCACGGTTGGCCCAACGTGCCTTCGTCCTGGTGCCGCTCGCTGAGATCGCACCCGAGCTTCGCCACCCGGTCCTCTCCGCAAGCGCACGCGATTTGCTTGCCCAACTCTCTGACGAGGATCGCTCCGGTGTCCGTCGGTACGTAGGCCCCGAATGGATTGCGCAGGAATAAGCGGGCGCTCTTACCGGTTGGGACAAAGGGCCGTGCGGAATGAGGTGTACGCGCCTGCTCGGGCATGGGCGCGTCCATAACATGGAGGGAAATCAACGGTATGCCGATCTCAAAGGAGCGTTTTGCTCAGGGGCTTACCAGCCAGCAGTACATCGATCAGGTCGAAAAGAACCGCGAGCGGTTTGAGCAGAACCTGGAAGAGACCACATCCATCTTCACTGATGAAGACCGGGCCTTCTTCGAGAAACATCCGGTTTCGATCGCGGCCATCGCCGAGGACTGGTGCACCGATGTCGTGCAGTTCCTGCCGCCGATCATCAAGCTGGCCGAAGAGGTTCCGTCGATCACGCTGCGCATCTTCTTGCGCGATCAGAATCTCGATCTAATGGATCAGTATCTGAAGCACGGCGAGTTCCGCTCGATCCCGGCGATCATCATCTACGACGCCGATTGGAACGAGCTGGGGCATTTCAATGAGCGCCCGGACTCCGTGACGCAGGAGATGGCCAAAGAGACGCTCCGTTTCGCCCAGGAAAACAGCGACCTCGAAGGGATCCACCGGACAGTCGACAACATGCCGCCGGACACCTATGCGGCGGTGCGCGCCAACAGCGCCAAGTTCCGCTGGGACAACATGCTGCGCTGGAACCGGATCTTCCTCGACGAGATCAAGGCGATCGCCGGAGGAGCGAAAGTCGGCGCCTAAGGCAATTCGTACAACCAAGGACGCAAGGGCACGCGCTCAGCCGCGTGCCTTTTGTTTTGTGCGTCACATGCGAAAGGCCCGCACCGGTCTGTCCGGGCGGGCCTGGGTGTGAGGAGGAGAGTTGGGGGTTTTGGGGGTGAACAGTGTGTGACTGATCATCTTCCGTACTGAGAATAAGGATGCAGTCTGAACGTGAGCCTCGCCTTAAGAACCGGTGATACAAACCTTAAGTTTCGGCACGCTTCTCCTCTGGCCCCCAACCGCATCCGTCGTCGTAACGCGTCGTACCTCGACCGATGCTGACCTGCTGCGTCAGTCACCGGAAACGCGGGTACGCGACGCGGTTCGAACCGCCGTGACCATTGGGGGGTGATCTCTTCTCCTCGAGGGCCGCGAGTGCACTTAAATGACTCCCGCCCGGTCGGAGCCGGGCGGGGGAAAGGGAAGGGAGATTGGGAGATTGGGGGGTTGGAGCGTTGGGTACGTCTCCTCGGTTCTGTCTTGGAGAATAGCCGCCAAATCTGACAAGGATCTTAAGGATTTGTGAGATCTACCTGAAATCGATCCGCGACCGATTTCCCGCGCCGCACCGGCGATTTTCCTCGGTACTTTACGTGCTTGTTCGGTCGCATTAATCCCCAACTCAGCCACCAGACGTATACATAAATGAGACAAAGTTCGCAGGCGCACAACCGACGCGTTGCCCGCCCTCAGAAGAGGAGGCCGTCATGGCTGAATTGTCCGTTCCTTCTGTTGGAAGCCGTGTGCGCTTTACCGGCGGGAAAAAGTCCGGCACCATCACCAATCTGGTGACGGCGGATGGAAGTGAGCAGGTCGTCGGATTCATTGTCCACTACGGCTGGCGTGGCCATCTCGCGAAAGTCATCCCAATGTCGGATGTCAAATGGGTCAACGACAATAACGTCGTGCTCGAACTCTCGCGCCGCCAATTCGACAAACTGAGCGAATGGACCGGCCCGGCCGACCTCGAACCGGTCGTCCCGGAATCAAAGGTTCACCCGGCAGCGTCGGCTGACTAATCGCGACCTGAGCCGGCGTGATACCGGACCTCGCCCTGCACCAACGTAAGCCAGGGGCTGAGATCTTCATCGAGAATGACGATGTCGGCATCCAGCCCGGGTGCCAGCGAACCGGTGATATCGTCGTAGCCGATGGCGCGCGCCGCATTGGTGCTCGCCATGCGGATTGCCGTGTCCAATTCGACTCCTGCCAGTTCGTGCATGTTGCGTACTGCCTGGTTGAGCGCGAGCACGCTGCCGGCCAGCACGCCGTCGGCTCGATAGCAGGCACCGTCGCGAACCGCGATCGTTTCGTCATGCAAGCCAAACGAGTGCAGGTCGGTGCCGAGTGGCGCCATCGCATCGGTGATGAGCACGACGCGCGTGCTCCCTTTGGCGCGCGCCGCGATCTGGAGCGTTGCCGGATGCAGGTGCACGCCGTCGGCGATCAGGCTGACGACGAGATCGTCGTTGGCGAGCGCGGCGCCAACCGTGCCCGGCTCGCGGCTGCCGAGCGGCCCCATCGCATTGAACAGATGTGTGACGAGCGAGGCTCCCCGTTCGGCCGCTCGATTGACGCCCGCAAAATCAGCGACTGAATGGCCGATGGCGACGTGCATTCCAAGATCGAGCGCGATGTCGATCAGCTCGAGCCCACCCGGCAGTTCCGGCGCCAGGGTCAGCAACAGCGCGCTCTGGCCGCCGTCGTCGAAGAGCCGGCGGAGCAGTTCGGCGGACGGCGCCTGTATGAAGCGCGGGTCGTGCGCCCCGGCACGGGCCGGATTGATGAACGGCCCTTCCAGATGCGTGCCGAGCACCCGTGCGCCATTGACCGGTTCGTTCATCACCGTCGCGACCGCTCGTGCGGCCGCTTGCATGCGGTCGAGCGGTGCGGTGATGACCGTCGGCAGGAACGCGGTGCAGCCAAAGCGGGGCAGGGTGCCGGCCATGGCACGAACGGTCTCGGGGCTCGGCTCGGTCGTCAGCATCCGGCCGGCCGCGCCGTTGATCTGCAGGTCGATGAGACCAGGCGCGATGATCCGGCCATGGACGTTGATGCGCCGTTCGTCGCTCTTCTGTATGCCTTTCACGTCGCGGAAGCGTCCCACGTTCAGAATCTTCGAACCGCTGACCACGACCGCCCAATCGGAGCGAAATCCCTTCGGCGTGAGAACCGGGCCGCCGTAGAAGAGCGTTCGATCTTGCTGGTCCATACACCGTCGCTTTCACATCGACCGTCCAACCGGATTCAAGCATCGCACGCGCGTTCCCACGCAACCAGTTGACCATTTCTCGCAGAGGCGCCATGCTGAGACTGACGAACAACACCGGCAATAGGAGGTGCGGACATGGAGTTGGTGAATCCGACTATCCGTCGCTGGCAGGCCGACGCACTCGCTGACCCGGATGCCTACTGGGCGAGCGCCGCCGAACAGCTGCCCTGGTTCCGACGCTGGGACAGCGTCTTCGATTGGGACCCTCCGACTTTTCGCTGGTTTTCCGGCGCGCAGACGAACATCAGCTACAACTGTCTCGACCATCATGTCAATCGTGGCTGGGGCGGTCACGCCGCTCTGATCTATGAAAACGAGCGCCGCGACCGACAGGTCTATACCTATGCCCACCTGCTGGCGGCGGTAAAGGAGACGGCATCGGCGCTGCGTGGCCTCGGCATCGGTCGTGGCGATCGCGTCGCGGTCTACCTGCCGACCTGCCCGGAAGCGGCGATCACCATGCTGGCGGCGACCCGTATCGGCGCGATCCACGTCGTCGTTTTCGCCGGGTTCGGCAGCGGCGCGCTCGGCGATCGGATTCGTCTGAGCGGGGCGCGGGCCGTCGTCACGGCCGACGTCACCTGGCGCAAAGGGAGCGCGGTGCAACTGAAACCGATCGTGGATGCCGCCATCGCCGGCCCGGAGAGCATGGTCGAGCATGTGGTCGTCGTGCGCCGGGCCGGCGGCGACGTGCCGATGCAAGACGGGCGCGACCTGACCTGGGACGAATTCCTGGCCGGCGGTGCCGGACAGAGCGATATGCACGAGGTGATGGAGGCGAATGAGCCGGCCTATATTCTGGCGACCTCCGGCACGACCGCCAAGCCGAAGCTGGCGGTGCACACGCACGGCGCCTATCAGGTCGGTATCAGCACCACCGCTCGGATCGGTTTCGGCCTGAAGGAAACGGACGTCTGGTGGGCGACGGCCGACATCGGTTGGGCGGTCGGGCACAGTCATATCGTTTACGCCCAGCTGCTGGCAGGCTGCACGACGATCGCCTACGAAGGGGCGCTCGATCATCCGTCTCCGGACACGTTCTATCGCATGGTCGAGCAGCATCGGGTTTCCGGCGTTTTCACGTCGCCGACCGCTGCTCGTTTGCTCATGCGCTACGGCACCGAACCGGCGCGTAACTACGACCTGTCGTCGGTCGAGCGCGTCTTCTGCGCAGGTGAGATGCTCAACCCGCCCGCCTGGGAGTGGCTACAACAGGAGGCGTTTCAGAATCGTGCGCCGGTGATCGACCATTGGTGGCAGACCGAAACGGGCGGGCCGGTTGTCGGGAATCCGTATGGGCTCGGCATGATCCCGATCCAGCCCGGATCCAGCGGTATCCCGCTTCCCGGTTTCGATATCGGTGTCATGAATGAGATGGGCGAGGAATGCCCGCCCGGCGAGAAGGGGATCGTCGTCATCAAGCGGCCGTTCCCGGGTCTCGTCGCGACGATCTGGGGCGAACCGGAGCGCTATGGCCGCGAATACTGGGGCCAGATTCCCGGTGTCTACTTCACCGGTGACTCAGGTGAGATTGACGAACAGGGCTACGTCTGGTTCGGTGGCCGCGCCGACGAGATCATCAAGATCGCCGGGCATCGGATCGGCACGGTTGAGGTCGAGAGTGCTTTCCTGCGCCATCCGGCCGTGGCTGAAGCAGGCGTCTGCGGCCGGCCGGATGACCTGCGCGGTGAGGTTGTCTCCGCCTTCGTCGCCCTCAAGCCTGGCAATCGCGCGTCGGCCGATCTGAAGGGCGAACTGCTTGTGACCGTGCGTGAGGAACTCGGCCCGGTGGCGGTGATCGGTGAGATCAACTTCGTCAGCACCCTGCCGAAGACGAGAAGCGGCAAGATCATGCGGCGCGTCTTCAAGTCGGTCATCCTCGATCGGGACCCTGGCGACATCTCGACCATCGAAGACGAAGTCTCGGTCGCCGAGGCCCGCGACGCCTGGCAGCGCATGCGCGCCGAGATCGCCGAGAACGAAGGGTAGCGAGCGGGCGGCCGGTCCTCACCCCCCGGCCTGAATCTTGCGATAGACCTGGTGACCAATTGACACGGTCTCTGATCTCGGCTTCGCCCCTGGGCGAAGCGCGAGTTGCATGAGCTTCAACGATGGGCAGGTGGGGGAAGCATGACAGCGAAGCACACACACAGCCGATTGTTGTCGGGCATGAGTGGGACTGGACGGCGCGCCAAACGCCGCCGGGCGCAGTTTCCGGAGCCGATTCGGACCGGTAGTAGGCACCTGCGGGTGACGCCCGCAAGTGCGCTGACCGATGCCGAGACCGACGTTGCCGGCCTGGTTGAGTCGGCGCTCCACGACGCACCACCGCTCGATCTGACGAACCTTGATGACCTCTTGAGCACTGTCTCCGCTTAAGTTCGCGGTTCGTGCATGTGCCGGTTCACCAACGTGAGCCGGTTGATCCGACCACAATCAGATCTGTTGAATTGACGCGCGCCACCTCGTGACAGCGGGGCGGCGCGCGGTCATAATCGGGTTGCCGGTAAATCGTGCGTCCGTTTCGAAAGAGAGGTTCTGTCGCATGAGTGGTTCGCAGTCAGACGAGCGTGCCGCCGTGGTCGAAGCACGCTATCAAATGCTCGCGGCGCGCTTCGGCGACCGCTTTGATGCCGCCGCCGAAGAGAAGCTTCGCGCTGATCTGGCAAAGCTGGTCGACGCGGCAGATGCGCTCCGTGCGCTGCCGCTCGCCAATGGTGATGAACCGGACTTCGTTTTCCCGCCCGTGCGAAGGGACGGCTAGCCGTGAGCACCAACGACGATCACGTGAGCTTCGCGACGATCCGTGAACTCGGCAGGATGATTCGTTCCGGCGAAACAACCCCAACACGGTTGGCCGAGCATTTTCTCGGACGACTCGAAACGATTGGCCCTGAACTGAACGCGGTGGTCACGCTCACCCGAGAGCGCGCCATGCGTGAGGCGCAGCTGGCCGAAGACGAACTCGCGTCCGGCTACGATCGCGGCCCGTTGCATGGCATCCCCTACGGCGCCAAAGACCTGCTGGCGACGGCCGGTATCCCGACAAGCTGGGGCGCCGAGCCGTTGCGCGAACAGATCTTTGCCGACGACGCGACCGCCGTGAAGAAGCTGCGCGACGCGGGAGCCGTGCTTGTCGCCAAGCTCGCGATGATCGAGATGGCCGGCGGCATGGGCTACAACCAGCCGGTCGCCTCGCTGACCGGTGCGCCACGCAACCCATGGAATCGCGAGTCGTGGACCGGCGGCTCGTCGAGCGGATCGGGCGCCGCTGTCGCGGCCGGCCTCGTTCCCTTCGCCATCGGTTCCGAGACAGGCGGCTCGATTCTCAGTCCATCCAGCTACTGTGGTCTGAGCGGCCTGCGTCCGAGCTATGGGCGAATCAGCCGGCATGGTGCCATGGCGCTCTGCTGGACACTCGATAAGCTCGGTCCGATGTGTCATACGGCCGATGACACCGGAATCGTTCTGCAGGCGCTGGCGGGTTACGACCCGGCTGACGGCTCGACGTTACAGCAGACGTACCGCTACGAGCCCGAGATCGCCCGTTCATCCGGATTTCGACTTGGCGTCTTGCGGCAGGGGCTCGACCTTGTACAGCCCGAAGTGAATGCGAACTTCGAAGCCGCCTGTACCGCGCTGGGCAGTGTCGCCACGCTGGAAAACGTTGAACTGCCGGACTATCCCTATGGCGATATCTATACGCTCATCCTGTCGTCGGAGGGTGCGGCTGCCTTCGAGGATCTGATCGAGCGCGGCGTTATCTCCGGCCTGACGGCACCTGAGGATCGGCTTGGCGGCTATGCCGGGTTGACGGTGACGGCGGTCGAATATCTCCGGGCGATGCGGGTACGGCGCCGGATCAATGACGAGGTTGACGCGCTGCTCTCACGCTACGACGCGATCGTGCATCCCGCGACGAACACCGTCGCCAGCCCGATTGGGGTCAACTTTGATCTCTTCGCGAAACCGTGGAGCCGCCGTAACACGCTCACCTCACTCGGCAACCTCTCCGGTTTCCCGGCGCTCAGTGTGATGAGCGGTTTCGGTGAGCGTGGCCTGCCGACCGGAATGCAGATCGCCGGGCGAGTCGGCTCCGAGAGCACGCTCATCGCCGTCGGTTCGGCCTATCAGCAGCTGACCGACTGGCACGATCAGCATCCAAGCGACTAAGGTGGCGTAAACGGTGGAGTTTTGTCTCGATCTCTCGCATCAAGCCTGGGCCAAGTCGGTGTCGCACAGCGAGATCGTCGCCGCGACGCTGGAGGAGATCCGCGCCGCCGATGAGGCCGGACTCGATTCGGTCTGGATCAGCGAAGACCCCGATGGCTGGGATGCCTTCGCGGTACTTGGTGCGGCTGCGCGGATGACGACGCGGATTCGGCTTGGCACCGGTGTGACAAACCCGTATCTGCGCCATCCCAACTTGATGGCGATGTCAGTGGCGACGCTCGACCGGCTTTCGAACGGTCGTGCCTTCCTGGGACTCGGGCGCGGCCAGCCGGAGTGGTACAGCCGGGCGCTCAACATGACGATCGGCAGCCCGCTTCAGGCGCTCACCGACACGGTCGACCTGCTGCACCAGTGGTGGGAGCCGCCGTTCGTGGCAACCGGCGGCCGGCAGATTCGCGTCGATCGCTGGGCGCACGCCTTTGGCCCGGAAGGATCGCCGCCGATCTATCTGGCGGCGGTCGGACCGAAGGCACTGGAACTGGCCGCGCGCCGCTTCGACGGCATCTTGATGACCGAATTCGCCTCGGAATCCTTCCTCGAACGTGTGATCGCGGAGGCGCGAGCGCGCCGGAAGGACGCAGGGCTGAGCGACACGCCGTTTCCGATCTTCCTGCGCACCGCGATTCATGTGACCGACGATCCCGAACCGGCGCTGGAGCAGCGCAAGAATATGATCGCACTCGTCAACTCGTTACCGGGGATGGCGCGTCAGATCGACGTACCTGGCTTCGATGTGCCCGAGATGATGGCGCAGGTACGCGCCGTGATGCACACGGACGAACAGCTGGCCAGGGGTGGCGCCTTCATCGACATGCGCAAGGTGGCGGACTTCGCGGCGGCCCGGCGGTTGATTCCGACGGAGCTGGTCGATGCGGTCAGCTACGTTGGCTCGCCCGAAAAGATTAGGTCGAAACTCGCACGGCTCGCCGCGCTCGGCGTCAGCCACGTCTTCGTCAGCCCGCCCGGCCCCTTTGACGCCGTTAGCCTCGCTGAACTCACCGCCTCGGTGCGACCGGAGTAGACAACAAAAACCGCCCGGCCTTGGCCGGGCGGTTTGAGAACCTGTGGTGGGTTGCGATTCAGGGGATCTCTGCGACGTGATTACTCGTCGCCGGACGGAAGCTCGACCTCGTTGGACGCCTTGACCGGGATGCGGCGAACCCGTGCCTGCTCGGCCTTCGGGATCCTGAGCGTCAGGATACCGTCGCTGAAGTTGGCTTCGGCACGACCGCTATCGACCTGTACCGGCAGGGAAATGGACTCGGCGAACTCGCCGGAGCCGATTTCGCGGCGGTACCAGGTCGCGCTCTTCGCTACGTCCTCACCGAGGGTGTAGCCGAACTTGCCGCGAATCGTCAGGGTGTTTTGCTCGACCGACAGTTCGATATCCTCAGGCTTGGCGCCCGGCAGAACTGCCTTGAAAACGAGCTCATCGCCCTGGTCATAGAGATCGATCGCCGGGCGGAAGCCAAGGCGCGACACCCCGCGTGGCCGCACAAACGAATCGTTCAACAGCCGGTCCATCTCGCCCCACATGCGATCCAGATCACCCAGCGGACTCCATCGTTGCATCATGTTAATAAACCTCCTTGCGACGTTCGA